>JBBQIE010000544.1:0-2620 GCA_038324625.1 Anaerolineae bacterium
CCTGGCGGGCGACCTGCGGCTGCTCCAGGCCACGGCCGGCGAGCTCTCCCGCTATGTCGAGGACCCCGATCAAGCGCGGCAACTCCTCTTCGACCGGGCCAATATCCTGAGCGTTTTCAACGGAGGGGTGGGCCTGCTGGATACTCGGGGCACCGCCATTGCCGTCACTCCCTCCGCCCGGTCCACCTGGAGCCTGAACTTCTCCCACCGGGACTACTTCCGCGAGGTGATGGCCTCGGGGGTGCCCGTGTTCTCCGCCCTCTTCGAGGATCAGCCCTCCGGCCAACCGGCGGTGGTGGTGGCGGTGCCGGTGACCTCCGAGGGGGTTCTGACCGGGGTGCTGGTGGGGGAGTTCCGCCTCACCAGCGGTGGCTGGGCCGCCAGCCTGGACCTGCTTCAGGGTGCCGAGGGCCGCACCGCCTACCTGGTGGACAGCTCCGGCGCCATCATCTACCACCCGGACCGGGCGCTCGTGGCCGGCAGCCTCGGGGATGGTCGCGATGGGCGCTGGCAGCTTCTGGGCGATGTGGCTCGCAGCGGCATCTACCGGCGGCTCGGATCGCGGGAGGAGGTGGTGATCTCCTATGCTCGCATCCCGGGTATGGCCTGGGGGCTAGTCCTGGAGGAGCCCTGGCAACCCATCGAGTCGGTCATCACCCGCTACCGATGGTTGGCGGGTGGCCTAATGGCTTTGGGCCTGGGGCTAGCGCTCTTACTTCTGGTGCTGATGGTGGGTCGGGTCACCCGGCCGCTCAAGGCCCTGGTGGCGGAGGCGGGGCGGGTGGCCGAAGGGTTGCCGTTTCAGGCCCTGGAGGTGCAGGGCCCACCCGACTTGCGCACTCTTCTGCATATGATCAACCGCATGGTGGCGCGGTTAGCCGAGCAGCAACAAGCCCTGCGTGAATATGCCCTCCAAGTGTTGAGGAGCCAGGAGGAGGAGCGTCTGCGCCTATCGCGTGATCTGCACGACGAGACAGTACAGGAGCTGGTGGCCCTGAGCCAACGCCTGGAGCTCCTGGGCGATGTGCTGGATGAACCGAACGAAGCCCGGACACGACTGCTGGAGTTGCGAAGCCTGGCCGGGCAGTCGCTCGCCGGGGCGCGACGCCTGAGCAACGACCTGCGTCCTTTCATCTTGGAGGACTTGGGGTTGGCGGCGGCCCTTCGCGCCCTCACTCGAGACCTGGTGGCGCAGTTGCCCGAGGCCCAGGCGAACTGCGAAGTGGTGGGGGAAGAGCACCGTCTGCCGCCGGAGCGGGAGCTCACCGCCTTTCGCATCGCTCAAGAGGCCCTCGCCAACGTGCGGAAGCACGCCCATGACGCGACTCGGGTGAATGTGTCCCTCATCTATGAGGACGACGGCGTCCACCTGCTGATCGAGGACGATGGCCCCGGGTTCGTCGCCCCCGGACCGGGGGAGCTGCTACGCTCCGGACATCTGGGCCTGACTGGGATGCGAGAACGGGCTGCCCTGATCGGCGGCGAGTTGGAGATCACCTCCGTCCCTGGCGAGGGCACCACCGTCAGCCTGCGGCTTTCGAGTGAGGAGATCAAAGCGGGGGCGGGGTTCGGATCGCGAAGGATACAAAAGGGGACGAAGATACCCTGGTTCGAGTGATATCAGGGGCGGGAGGGCGGCGGGCTTATGAACATCGAATAAATAGGCAGCCCACTGTGCGACCGGACGCCCGCTCCCGCCATGAATGAGGATTGACGAAATAACCGGGACATCCCCTGCGACTGCATCCTTGGCTCGGCAGGGTCCGCTCCGGGCTGAAGCCCCGAGCTACGAAGAGCGAAGCCCGCTCAGCGGGCTGGGACCACTCTCAGCTGGCGCAGGCCGGATTTGCGCCACCGTAGCCCCGACCATTCATGGCGGGGCGGCCACTCATGGACAACGGTCCCGCTGATGTGACGTGGGCCGGTTATTTCGTCAATCTTCATCAGACCGCCGCTGAAGGCCTTTGGCCAGGGCAGAGGCCACACGGTTTTCTTGGCCGAAGGCCCTCAGCGGGCGCCTTCAGCCGCCCGCCCTCTCTCGCGTCCTCCGTGGGCGCCGGTCCCCAGGCCACCCTAATCCCATTTCGCCCTCACACGAACCAGGACAGAACCAGGACGTTTTCGCCCCCTTTTCGCGTCCTTCGCGATCCAAATCATCCCGGCCCAAACAGCGGCGATCCCGGATCGATGATGACCAGGGTCTTGGCCGCCCGGTCGTGCAGGGCCCGGTGGCGCTTATCGAAGAGGAGCATGAGGAACCCCAGCCCCAGGACTGCCAGTGAGACCAGTTTCACCAGGAAGCGCAGGGTCGCCCTCCAGAAGCCGATGCGATCGCCCTGGAGGTCGGTCACGGCGATACCCAGGGTGGTCTTGCCGATGGTGCCCCGGCCGTCGGAGCTCTCGAACCCGGCGGAGTACATCCAGGCCAGGAGGAAGACCACGCCCAGGGCGACCGGCCCCGCCAGGTCGCTGTCGAGGAATCGGGTGACCAGGGCTGGCGAGGCGAGGAGCAACGGCGCTGTGAGCAGGCCCAGCACGAAGAGGGCGAACACCAGCAGGGTGAGGTCTATCACGGCGGCGAGGGCTCGCCTCCAGAAGCCGGCATATATGAACCCGAAAT
>JBBQIE010000545.1:0-2617 GCA_038324625.1 Anaerolineae bacterium
TCAGGACCGAGCGGCCCTAGTACATGCCGCCGGCAAGAAGCTGGGGGTCCACATTGACGGCACCCTCCGGGGCCTGTTACACCAGTTGCCGGAGGCAGGCCTGGACTTCGTGGAGGCGGTGACCCCGGCGCCGGTGGGGGATATGGACTTCGAGGAGATCCGGGCGGCGGTGGGCCCGGAGACTATCGTCATCGGGGGTATGCCCGGGGCCATGTTTGCCCCCCACTACCGGTGGTCTGAGGTGCGGGATCACGTCCGCGAGGCCATGCGGGTGCTGGGGCGGGAGGGACGGTTCGTCCTGGGAGTGGCCGATCAGGTGCCACCCGACGGTGACATCGAGACCATTCGGGGCATAGCCCGCGAGGCGGACGAGACGATCGTTTAGGTCGAGCGTTGGGTGCGGGAAGTCTCACGCAAAGGTGCCAAGACGCAAAGGTAAGAAGGGCTAAGGAGTACAACTATGGCGGACGAGATCACGGTGGATCTGCACCCCTCGTTCTTCGGGGAACGGGAGAGGGTGCTGTTGCGGAGCGAGGGCCTGACCGCCTCCACCTGGCGATACCAGAGCGGGGTATGCGGGCTGCGGCTGGCCAACGAGGTGGGAGAGGTAGTGCTCTTGCCCTTCCAGGGGCAGCAGGTGTGGTCGGCTCAATTCGAGGGGCGTGAGCTGACCATGCGCTCCATGTTCGAGGACCCGGTGGCCACCGGCGACTACCTGTCCAACTACGGGGCTTTCGTGTTGCACTGCGGGGTCACGGCTATGGGGGTCCCATCGGAGAAGGACCATCACCCCTTGCACGGGGAGCTGCCCAACGCCCCCTATCAGAAAGCCTGGCTGGTGGTGGGAGAGGACAAGCACGGGCGTTACCTGGGGCTGAGCGGGGAATACGAGCAGACGGTGGCCTTCAACCACCACTACCTGGGGGTGCCGCTGCTGAAGCTCTACGCCGGATCGTCCCTGCTGCGGATGTCCTACTCGGTGACCAACCTGAAGAACACCGACATGGAGTTGATGTACATGGCCCACATCAACTTCCGGCCCGTGGACTACGGGCGGCTGGTGTACACCGCCCCCTGCACCCCGGAGCATGCCCGCGTCCGGCAGAGCGTCCCCTCCCACGTGCAGGTGGGGCCCGGCTACCGGGAGTTCCTGGACGAGCTTCAGGCGCACCCGGAGAAGCACAACCTCCTCTCCCCGGACCTGGTGTTCGACCCGGAGTTGGTCTTCACCCTCGACTACCTGGCCGACGGCGAGGGCTGGGCTCACACCATGCAGGTACACCCGGACGGGGGCGCGGACTACGTCTCCCACCGGCCCGGGCAACTGGACAAGGGAGTGCGCTGGATCTGCCGGACCCCGGATCAGGACGCCCTGGGCATCGTCCTCCCCGCCACCGCTGAGCCCGAGGGCTACTCGGCGGAAAAGGCCAAGGGCAACGTCAAGGTCCTGGGCCCGGGGGAGGAGTGGAGCTGCGAGATAGTCCTGGGGGCCCTGTCGGGGTCCGAGGCCAAAGAGATGGAGGGCAAGATCGGCCGGGTATTGGAGAACCGAGGAGGCTGATGGGGAAGGGCCCTCACCCACATGCTGAAGTACCGTACCTACCTGCTCCTGGGGCTGAAGCTGGCCTGGCGACGGCTCCTGGCCCGGCCCGGTCTGGCCGGGCTCTCGCTCCTGGGCGTGAGCCTGACCCTGGGGCTGGTGGTCTCCATACCGGTCTTCGCTGAGCTGGCCAGCCGGCAGGTGCTCCTCCAGGAGTTGGAGGGCTTCTCCGGGAGCAGCGGCCGGCCCCTCTTCAGCCTGCGCTACTATGCCCTCCCTACCCGCGATTGGCCCATGACCGCCGTCGAGGCGGGGAACGTGGGCGCTTGGCTGGACCAGCTGACCCGAGCCGAGATCGGGCTCCCGGTGGCCCACCGCTACTTCCAGGTGGAGAGCCCGCCCCTGAAGTTCAGCCCCCCCGGGGCCGATCCGGCTGAGACCGGGGGCACCCCCTTCAACGTGGCCTTCGTGCCCGGGGCGGAGGAATGGGTGGAGGTGGTACAGGGGGAGCCTTTCCAGGTGGCACCCGGTGACTCGCACCTGGCGGTGTGGGTGCAGGAACGGTTGGCGGCGGAGCTGGGCCTGAATGTGGGGGACACCCACCACCTGGTCTACTCCGGCTCCGGCACCCGGAGCCTCATCCCCATCCGTATCGCCGGTATCTGGCGACCGCGAGAGGGCTCGGAGGGGTTTTGGTACGGGGATCCGGAGCAGGCCCTCCGTTTCCACTTCCTGACTCGGGAGCCGGCGTATCGCCGCTTCGTGGAGCCGGCCGTCGAGGAGGGCACCGGGTTCAACTTCTGGTACTTCGTCCTCGACGATGAGAAGATCGAGCTGGGTCGGGTGGACCGCTACGCCTGCGGGCTGGAGCGGGTGCGGCTGGTGGCGGAATCTAAGCTGCCCCGACCGGGGCTGGATCTCTCGCCCCTGGAGCCCCTTTGGGCGGCCTATCGGCGCCGAGCCATGCTCACCACCATGCTCTATGGCCTGAGCCTGCCGGTGATCTGCCTGCTGTTCATCTCGCTGGGGCTGATCGCGGCGGCGGGGGCCCGACAGCAGATCGCCGAGACGGCGGTG
>JBBQIE010000546.1:0-2609 GCA_038324625.1 Anaerolineae bacterium
GCTTTCGCTCGCGTTCCCGGTATTGTATAAGGATCGGGCTGACTTGGGTAGGCAGGATATGCGGTCAGGTGTGAGTCAGGATTTGGGCAGGTGGTCGGGGAGCGGTGCCAGGGTGGACGGTGGTTGAGGGCAAGGCGCGAAGCTCCTATGTGCGGGCCGAGCTCGGCTCTTGCCCGGCCTTGATCGGCCGTAGGCCCTTCGCGTTTTCGTCCCTTTTCTGTCCTGGTTCGAGTGAGGATGGACTGGGGTTGGAGTGGCCCTGGGGTGAGTGCCGGCAGGCAACGCGGGAGAGGGCGGGCGACTAAAGGCGCCCGCTGAGGGCCTTCGGCCAAGAAGACCGTGTGGCCTCTACCCTGGCCGAAGGCCTTCAGCGGCGGCCTTCAGACCGCCGCCTCGCCGCTGCCTGACATCACACGAACCAGGACATTTTCGTCCCTTTTCGCGTCCTTCGCGATCCAAACGTTTCGCTTACGAGTCGAGCCTGGTCTCGATGTATTCCAGGGATTGATGCCGGAAGTAGGTGTTGTATAGGTCGGCGTAGTGGCCGCCGGCGGCCATGAGGGCCTCATGGGTGCCCTCCTCGATGATGCGCCCCTGCTCCAACACCACGATCCGGTCGGCCCGGCGCACCGTGGAGAGGCGGTGGGCGATGATGATGGCCGTCCGATCGCGGAAGGCCTCCTCTAGCCCGGTCTGGATCTGGGCCTCGGTGAAGGGATCAATGCTGGCGGTGGCCTCGTCCAGCACCATTATCGAGGGGTCGTGAAGCAGCACCCGGGCCAGGGCCACCAACTGCCGCTGACCCATGCTCAGGCGGGAGCCCCGCTCTCCCACATCGGTGGCCATGCCCTCGGGCAGATCGGCCAACCAGTCCCCCCCGCCGATCTGGCGTGCCGCCGCCTCCGCTTCCGCCTCGGTGGCCCAGGGGGCCCCGTAGCGGACATTGTCCAGGATGCAGCCCGAGAAGAGGAAGGGGGACTGAGGCACCAGCCCCAGTTGGCGCCGATAGGAGGCCAGGTCGAGAGTGCGGATATCCATGCCGTCCACCAGGATGCTCCCGCCCTGGAACTCGTAGAAGCGGGCGATCAGCCGGGCCAGGCTACTCTTTCCCGCCCCGGTATGACCGACGAAGGCGATGGTCTCCCGCGGCCGCACATGCAGCGAGAAGTCGCTGAGCACCTCGTCGCCCTCGATGTAGGAGAAGTACACCCGCCGGAACTCGATCTCCCCCTCCAGGCGGCCCACGGCGCGATCGTCCGTCTGTACTACCTTGGGTTCGGCATCCACCAGGGAGAAGACCCGCTCCGCCGCCGCCAGACCATCCTGGAACTGACTCCAGAAGGAGGCGATGCTGGTGAGGGGGAACCAGAAGTAGCTCATGGCCTGAACGAATAAGTACCAGGTGCCGGGCGTGAGGGTCTGGCCGAAGACGGCGGCCCCGCCAGCGTACACTATCGCCGCCGTGCCGATCGCCGCCAGTGAATCCAGCAAGGGGAAGACGTTCTCCATGATCAGGCCCCGGCGCAGGCCCACCCGGTAGGTCTCTCGGTTGATGTCCCGAAACCCCTGGTAGAGCCCGGCCTCCCGCCGGAAGCTCTTGGCCACGGAGATACCGGCCACCGATTCCTGGACGTTGGCGTTCACCTGGGCCCGAGCCTGTTTGGCCGCCAGGGTCACCCGGCGAGCGATCCGCCGCCAGAGCAGGGCGAACCCCACGATGAACGGCGCCATCCCCAGGACCACCAGGGCCAACCGCCAGTCCACGTAGAAGAGCACCCCGAGGATGAGGATGACCAGCAACCCTTCGCTGAGCAGATTCATCACTAGGGTGACCACGTTGGTGAAGTCCCAAGTGTCCGCCACCACCCGGCTGACTACTTTGCCCGAGGCATTGGTGTCGAAAAAGGACAGGTCGCGGCCGATCACGGCGGCGAAGACATCCCGACGCAGTTGCAGCACCACGTTACCCACTGCCCTCGATGAGGCCCGCTGCTGCCAGTAGTTGAAGAGCCAGCCCATCGTCCCCGAGGCCAGCACCCCCAGGAACAAGACCAACAGCGTCTGCGTGCTCGGCTGCCGGGCCAGCAAGTCTATCCCCCGGGTGATCAGCAGGGGCCGGACCGCGTTGAACAGCGACACGCAGACGATCATCGCCGCCACCAGGGCCATGCGCCGGCGCTCGGGCCGGAAGTACTGCACCACTCGCTCCAGGAGCTCGCGATCGCCATAGGTGCGATCGTAGTCCTCCGTGCCGAGGCCATCCATGATGAAGCCCATGCCTACTCCCTATGGTCCGCTAGATCGGGCGAGGGCTCTCCGTCGCGCCCTCTGCCCACGCTGGGCGCCTCGTAGCGGGCGAAGATATTACGGTAAGGCACAGAGCGATCCAGCAGCTCCTCGTGGGTGCCCTGGTCCTCCAGGCGGCCCTGCCGCAGCACCAGGATGCGGTCGGACCAGCGGATCTGCGAGAGCCGGTGGGTGATGAGGAAGGTGGTTCGCCCCTGACGCACCCGGCTCATGGCCGCCTGGAT
The DNA here is from genome assembly GCA_038324625.1 of Anaerolineae bacterium. GTDB lineage: Bacteria > Chloroflexota > Anaerolineae > DRVO01 > DRVO01 > JBBQIE01. The sequence continues at coordinate 2,532 of JBBQIE010000546.1, forward strand.
TTGGTCCTCGGTGGCGCTATCTATGGCGCTGGTGGAGTCGTCGAGGATGAGGATGCGGGGGTCGGTGGCGAAGGCGCG
>JBBQIE010000547.1:0-2609 GCA_038324625.1 Anaerolineae bacterium
ACCCAGTAGCCTACGCCTACGACGACATTTTCCTCGCCCACGACCTGCCCTCTCACCCTGAGAACGCCGGTCGTCTGGTGGCCATCATGTCCACCCTGGCAGAGAGCGGTCTGGCCGCCAAGATGCTGCGACTTGACGTGATCCCCGCCGATCGAGCGACCCTGGAGCGGGTGCATACGCCAAGGTACCTGGATTGGCTTCGAGCCCAGTCCAACCGGCCCACTCACCTCGTTGACCGGGACACCTACGTCTCCCCGGGCTCCTACGAGGCCGCCCTCTCCGCCGTCGGCGCCGCTATCCGGTGCGCTCGGGCGGTCCTGAGCGGCGAAGCAGGCTCCGCCGTGGCCCTTGTGCGCCCGCCCGGCCATCATGCGCGTCCGGATCAGGCCATGGGGTTCTGCCTACTCAACAACATCGCCGGTGCCGCCGCCTGGGCTCTGGCAAAGGGTGGGCTGGATCGGGTGCTGATCTTCGACTTCGACGCTCACCACGGCAACGGCACCCAGGAGATCTTCGCCAACGATCCCCGCGTGCTCTATGTTTCGGTGCATCAGTATGACTGGTCGTTCTTCCCCGGCACCGGCTCCTCAGCCGAGAGGGGCACCGGGCCGGGCCAGGGCTACACCATCAACGTCCCCCTGCCGCCCGGATCCGGGGATGATTCCTACTTGGCGGTGGTGGACACCATCCTGCGACCTCAGGCAATCCGGTTTCGCCCTCAGCTAATCCTGGTGTCCGCCGGGTACGACCCGCATTGGCGCGAGCCCCTTACCAGCCTGAACGTCACCCTATCGGGCCTGACGACAATCACTCAACGGCTGGTGGCTCTGGCCGAGGAGCTATGTCAGGGGCGGATCGCTTTCTTCTTGGAGGGAGGCTATGACCGAGAGGTCTTGAGCCTCTCCGTCGTCAACTTGGTCCTTGTCCTCCTCGGGCAGAGCCACCTGGCTCAGGACCCCATCGGTCCCCCGCCCGTTCCGCCGCGAGACGACCTGGAGTCCATCGAGGAACTCGCCCGTGTCCTGGACGCCCGCTAGGGTACCCCAGTCAAGAAGCGGATGATCAGTCGGTGTACCACCTGCTCCACCGGCGCCTTGTCGTCGGTAAACACCATGCCTTCACCCTCATAGCGGCGGGCCCGCGGCTCCGCCCGCTCCGCCAGCTGCACTAGGCGGGCGTCCTGAAGCGCGGCGACGTTCGCGCTGAAGCTCGTCAGCTCCGAGGGCTGATTGGTAGCCACTACCAGGCTGTTGCTCAGCCCTCCCGAGGAAATGGGCAGATCCACCACGAAGACATCAGGGAATACGGTGGACATGGTCGAGGCCAGGGCATCCACCAGGCTGAAGTCCACGTCGGTCCGGCCCACGTTGATGGCCACCACTCCCGGCTCGGTCAGATGGGACCGCACTTCCTGAAAGAACTCCCGCGTGGTCAGGTGCGGCGGTATATAGGGAGGGCGATAGGCATCAATGCCAATCACGTCGTACGACCGGGGCGAGTTCCGCAGGAAGTAACGTCCGTCGGCCGCCACCGCGTTCAGATTGGGCTCATCCATCCCGAAGAAGCGCCTGCCGACCTCGATGATACCGGGGTCAATCTCCACCCCGTCAATAGGTATGGGGCCGTAGACCTCCGTGTACTGCCGGGCGATGGTGCCCGCCGCCAAGCCTATCAGGCATAGGCTATCCACCTGATCCTGCCCGTAGGGCGCCTGGTTGAAGTAGGGAGCGATCAGGAAGTAGTCCCAGATGCTTCCGGTGAGGAGGCGCTCGGGGTTATAGACGGAATGGATGCCCTGACCTTCGTTCAGTTGAAGATAACGGGTATCGCCCTCCTGCAGCACCTGGATGTAGTTGTAGGGCGACTCGTCCTCGAAGATCATGCCCGGCACCGACTTGACCACCCCTCCCGGCAGCAGAACCGCCAAGGCGGCGATGGCCACCGGCATGGCCGCGTAAGGCAAGGTCAAGGAGTGAGAGCGGGCCAGGCTGTAGAGGCTCACCGTGAGGAGCACTGCCGACAGCAGGAGAAAGCTCAGCTTAGTGCCGATCTCCGGGATCAACACCAGGCTGGTGAAGAAGGTTCCGGCCAGGCTACCGACCGTCGAGACGGCGTAGATGCGCCCCGAAGCGTTTCCCGCCCTGTCCAGCTCTTGCACGGCGAGGCGAGTGGCGAAAGGAGAGATGCACCCGAGCAGGACCGTGGGGATCAGAAAGAGAGCCATGACCCCAAAGAGCGAGAGGGCCAGGACATCGGCGAGGTAGCGCTCCAGGCCAGCTTGGCCGTACTTCAAGATGGGCTGAGCCATGAACGGCACCAGTCCCACGCTCAGCCCGGCCCAGGCCACTAACCGGTAGAGATTCCTGGTAAGGGGAAAGCGGTCGGCCAGTCGGCCCCCGACGTAGTAGCCCACGGTCAGGTAGGCTAGAATCAGGCCGATGAGCGCCGCCCAGACTATCTGAGAAGATCCGAAGTAGTTGTTGAGGAGACGGGAGCCGGCCATCTCCAGGCCCAGGCTGCAGAAGCCACCGGCCAACACGGTAAGGGTGAGTTCCGGGTTGCGCTTCATCAGTTGCCTCCGGGCTTGGGAGCGATTATAGGTTTGCCCG
>JBBQIE010000548.1:0-2602 GCA_038324625.1 Anaerolineae bacterium
GACCGGCCCCGTCGGAGATCTCACCGTATATGTCTATGCCGAAGGGCGAAACCCAATTGGGATCAGCCTGCATCCCCGGCTGGTTGCGGGGCACCACCGGAAGAAAGACGGTCGTCCCCTCCCCTTGCGCGGCTGCCGACATCCCCCCGATCAAGAGCAGTGCCAACGACAGCGCCAGGGCGCCCGCCCCCAGCTTGAGGCGACGCCATCCGAATGACACTCGATTAGCGACCGTGTTCAAGACTCGATCTCCTTGCTTCTGAATTAGCGGCCGAACGTGGGAGCGACAGTGGCCAAGAGGGCGTAGGCGGCGAGAAGTAGGAGGACTCCCACCGCGATGGCGGCGAGGTGTCGGCCCGATCGGTGTACTCCATCCCCCCCGACCGAGTAACCGACCAGGACCGCCATCGGCAGCAGTGCCGGAAAGACGTATCGGCCCTGAGAAAAATTGCCGTAGGGCGAATAGTAGACGACAAAGGTGCCCAGGACAAAAGCGGCGGCGAAGCCCACGGCCAGCCCGTACAGGACCAGGCATCGCCCCACTCCCGGGAGGAGGTCCTGGGGCCGGCGGGTAGCCAACCTCCAGATCAGGGCCGCCACCATGGCCACGCTAACCAGGGTCAGTCCCAGATACACCGATCCAGCCATGCGGATGTTCATCCAGCCGAAGCGGCCCCAGAAACTCTCGAAGGTCATGCCTATCCAGCGCTGGTAGTCGGCCAGGCGGTCGGGGGAGTAGGCTTCCGGCGAGAAGAAGATGGCCACACCGGACCATAGCCGAGACAAGTGAACGCTGCGGGGGGCGAACCTGGCCCCCATCAGGGCCAGGGCCACCGCGCCGGCGCCCGCGAAGGCCAACTCCCAGCGAGGGATACGACCCCGGAAGACCAGGACCGGCATGGCCACCACCATCGTGGGCAGCAGGAAGAGGGCGGTGTTCTTGGTGGTCAGGGACAACAGGGAGAGCAGGCCCAGAGCCAGAGCCCGGCGCCAGTTGAGCCCGAACCGAGCCGACCTAGCCATCACCAGGAAGCCGGCCGAGGCCAGCACCTCGGTCAGGTTACCGTCGCTCACCGAGGCCATGATGTAGGCATGTTGGGGCAGCAGAGCCGCGAAGGCGGCCGCCACCACCGCTGGGACCAGACTGGCGGGGAAGAGAGCCCTTGCCGCCGCCCACACCAGCCCCACTATCACCGCTAAGTAGAGCACCGACGACAGCCGAAGGGCCCGAAGCTGAAAGTCCACGTCCTGATGTCGGATCGGGGCCAGCACCAGGGCGTAGGGCAAGTAGGATAGCGATGGCCGCTCCAGGGTGCGGCTGCTGCCGGCAAAGGTGTTCAGGTCGCCGAGATGCTCGGGCATGTCCGCGGGCCGGCCGTGAGGGACGTAGTCCCAATAGTGGTTGGCGTATAGCGAGGCGATGATCTCCCGCTCCAAGGCCGGATCCACATCCACGGGGGAGAAGAGTCGCCGCTGCTCCACCATCAAGTACACGTGCTCGAAGTGCCCGGGCTCATCCGGGGCCTGCCAGGGGGGTACCGTCAGGGCATAGGCCACGCCATGCGTCAGAGCCACCAAGGCGATAACGAAGAGGATGCCACGCTCACCGAGCCTGGCCCCAATGGCCCTCAAATAAGTCACCCCGCTCGCATAGCGGCGAGGGTGGCGCGCAGCCCGTCCTCGAGTTCAGTGGTGCATCGCCAGCCCAGCTCAGCGCCGGCCAAACGGGCGTCGAGGGCCATCCGCATCGTCTCTCCCGGACGGGCAGGCTCATACCGCGGCTCCAGTTCATAGCCGGAAAGCTCAGCCATCACCCGGAACAGGGTGTTGATGCTGGTGCCCACTCCGGTCCCCAGGTTGAAGGCTCGACCCTCGCCCCGGCTCAAGGCCAGGAGGTTGGCCCGCGCGCACTCCCCCACGTAGAGAAAGTCGCGTGCATGCTCACCGGAGCCATAGATCACCACCGGCTCCTGGGCCAACATGCGCGAGGCGAAAATGGACACCACCCCCGCCTCGCCCAAGGGGTCCTGCCGGGGGCCATAGACATTCGGGTAGCGCAGGATGGTATGTGACAAGCCAAAGGCCCGGCCATACTGCCGGAGGTATTCCTCCACCACGTACTTGCTCACCCCGTAGGGGGACACCGGCTCGATGGGATGGGCCTCGTCCGCGGGCAGATAGCGGGGCTCGCCATAGACAGCGCCGCCACTGGAAGCATAGATCACCTTCCCCACCCCGGACTTGGCGCAGGCATCCAACAATCGGATCGAACCCAGCACGTTGATCTCGGCGTCGAGAAAGGGCTCGGCCACCGACCGGCGCACGTCAATCTGGGCGGCATGGTGGCTGACCACATCGAAGTGGTGGTCGGCCAGGAGGTCGGCCAAAGCCGGATCCCGGAGGTCCAGGACGTGCAGGGTAGCAGAGGGGTTGAGGTTCTCTCGACGGCCATGGCTCAGGTCGTCAAGCGCGTGAACCTCGTGGCCGGCGGCCACGAAAGCGTCCACCACGTGGGACCCGATGAAGCCGGCTCCGCCGGTGACCAGTATTCTCAAGATGGGGCTCCTCAGTGAGGTTCCGTCGTCACGTGCCCGCCATGCTC
>JBBQIE010000549.1:0-2601 GCA_038324625.1 Anaerolineae bacterium
CACGTCCACCCGGCCGACAACCTCCTCACCTTCTCCGAGGAGCAGATGCGGGATGAGTTGCGGAGGGCAATGGAGATCGGGTCCGATCTGGTGATGGACCTGAACCTGAGCGACATCCACACCGTCGCTCACCGCCCGGAGAGACTGGCCCTCTGGGCCAGAGTGGCACAAGAGGTGACCGCGGAGTACGCCCGCTGACCCGTTCGCCCTAATGCAAAGTAAGGAGCAAACACGATGGTTCGTATCGGAATTGTAGGATCGGACAACTCGCACGCCGTGGCCTTCTCCAAGCTCTTCAACCTCCCCCAACCCGGTCAGGAGGACATCGCCCCGGCCGACTTCAAAGTGGTGGCCCTCTACGGCACCGACCCGGCCCGGAACCAGGAAGTAGCCGAGTTAGGGGCCATCGAGACCATCGTGGACAAGCCCGAGGACATGCTGGGCCTGGTGGACGCCGTCATGGTCGTCTGGCGCCACGGCGACCTGCACGCCTCCCACGCTCTTCCCTTCATCAACGCCGGCATCCCCACCTGGGTGGACAAGCCCTTCGCCATCAAGGTCGAGGACGCTAAGGCCATGATCGAGGCCGCCGAGCGCAAGGGCACCCCCCTCACCGGAGGCTCCACCGTCAAGCACGCTATGGACACCCAAGCCGCCAAGGCCCGCATCCAGGCCGAGGGTGGCCGCTCCATCAAGCCCATCATCGCCGGTACCATCAACTACTACGCCGCCCTGGAGAACGAGTACGGCGGCCTCTACTTCTATGGCTCGCATTTGGCCGAGATGACCATGAACCTCTTCGGGTTCGACGCTAAGTCCGTCCTGGCCACCGAGAATGCCGGGAATGTAGCCGCCATCGTCAAGTACGACGGCTTCCACGTGGTCATGAACTTCCTGGAGAAGGCCCAGAACAACTCCTACGTCCTCGCCTTCGGAGAGAAAGGCACCGTGGTGCGGGAGTTCGACCACACCACTACCTACCAGATGGGAGTGGCCAACTTCGTGAAGATGATCACCACCGGCAAGGCCCCTTTCCCCCTGGAGAACCTCCTCATGCCCGTCGCCCTCCTCCAGGCGGTAGACAAGTCCATGACCGAGAAACGCGAGGTAGCCCTCGACGAAGTCCTGTAGGCCGGGGCCCGTATCACGGCCATCCACGCCTGGGGGCGCCTTCTCCTCGCAATGAGACACCTCACTACTGAGGAGGAAGCGCCCTCAGGCGTGGTCGTCGCGTTACCTCGAACCAGCCCGCATGACGACGACCTTTCCCGTTTTCGCTCCCTTTTCGTGTCTTTCGTGATCCTAAGCTCTTGCCCTCCTCGACTCCGGCTGCATTTGACATCATCCCGGCCCAACCGTAGAATTGTATTGCAACGACGATCCGTCGCTGTGCCGAGGTAGCTCAGTTGGTAGAGCACTTGACTGAAAATCAAGGGGTCCCCAGTTCAAGTCTGGGCCTCGGCACCAATAGCCTCACCAACCCGCTCCCCGGAGCGGGTTCATTCGTTCCTGCCCCGTCACCAACTCCAGCATTCAGAGGAAAGCCCAAATGGACCGCGTATCGGTAACCGTTGGACAAAGCCAGGCCGACCTGGTGGGCATGGACAATCACGTCCTCCAGGCAGCGGTGGACTACGTGGGATCTTTCGGCGGAGGCTTGGTGCGGGTGCAGCCCGGCACCTACCTCATGCACGACTCCCTCCATCTGCGATCCGGGGTGCGGGTGCAGGGCAGCGGCGATGACACCATCCTGCGCAAGGCGGATGCCGTCTCCTCCTCTTTGGTCCTCGACGGCGACTACGGCGAAGAACAGGTGACAGTCGCCAACCCCTCCGGCTTCCGTCCCGGCATGGGCCTGGCAGTGCGTGATGACCGCAGCGGCGGCTTCCACGTCACCGTGTGCCGCATCGTGGGCCGGTCCGACTCCGCCCTCCTGATTGACTGGCCCCTCCAGGCGGACTACATGGTCTCAGCGAACGCCGTGGCGCAATCGGTCTTCCCCGTCCTCAGCGGCTATCACCTCACCGGGGCCGCCCTTGCCGACCTCACCATTGACGGCAATCGAGAGGCCAATCCGGCCTTGACCGGCTGTCGCGGTGCCGGGATCTTCCTCTACCGAGGGCGTGGCTGCCGCATCGAGAACTGCACCGTGCATCACTTCAACGGCGACGGCATCAGCTTCCAGCAGTCCAACGATGTGGTGGTCCAGGGCTGCCGGTGCTTCGAGAACGCTGAACTGGGCCTTCACCCGGGAAGCGGCTCCCAGCGACCGGTAATCACCGGGTGCCATTCCCATCACAATGGCCGGATCGGGCTCTTCCTCTGCTGGAGGGTCCGCCACGGACGCTTCCAGGGGAATACCCTGGAGGAGAACGGCCACACCGGTATCTCCATCGGCCACAAGGACTCCGACAACCTCTTCAGCGAAAACGCCATCCGTCGCAACGGCACCTACGGCATCCACTTCCGACCGGAATCGGAGCCGATGGCCGGTCATCGGAACACCTTCGTGGACTGCACCATCACCGGCAACGGGTCGCCCGAGGCCGGTGCCGGCATCCGGGTGGATGGCGCGACCCACGACCTGGTGTTCCGCCGCTG
>JBBQIE010000550.1:0-2600 GCA_038324625.1 Anaerolineae bacterium
CTCGGTATCGTGCAGGAAGCCATGCATGGGCTTGATGATGGGGGTGCCGCCGAGGGCCAGATAGGAGTACCCGAAGACCTCGGTGTCCAGGGACTCGTCCCCGGCGAAGTTGAGGTGAGGAGCGGGAGGGCAGTAGCACCATGACGCCTTGCCCATGGCCACCCCGATCTTGGTCTGAGCGATGATACCCAGGTAGGAACTGCCCGAGCTGGTGAGCTGCCCTCCCAGGACGTTAGCGGTCCGGCTCACTTCGGTGGAGAGCGAGCCCTCGGCGAACTCCATCACCCGCTCCTGGATCGAGCCCGATCCGCGGGCTCCCATCTGCTCCACGTTGGAGTTGAACACTACCGGGATGTCCTTCACCGCCTTCACTGAGTCATTCAGCTGCCTCATGAATTCCTCGGTGATGCGATAGCGGAGCTCGAACCAGCGTAGCCAGGTCTCGTCCTCGCCCTGCCAACCCGGCCACTGTGCTTGCTCGCGCAGGGCGTTGGGCCGAGGAATGCGGGGCAACTGGGTGCCGTAGGCATCCAGATGGGCCTGGCGACAATGCCGGCATTGGCAGAGAACGTACCAGACCGGACCATCGAAGTAGAGCATGTCCGGGTCGTAGCGGCGCACCTGCTCGGCCATGGCCAGGCAGTAGGCTTCCCGGAAGGCGGGATTAGTCAGGCAGGTAGTGTAGTGGAATCCACCGTCCCAGTCGGCGCCCGGCCAACGCAGGGGATGGCCGTCGTAGTCGGTGGCGGCCCACTCCGGATGCAGGCCGTACGCCGACGTGTGGAAGACACCGATGTGGTTGTAGGGCACCACGGAGATGCCGGTGCCCCGGCAGGCATCGAACATATCCTGCAGGAGGTCCCTGTCGCCCAAGCCTGGGTACGGGGGAAGATGGCTGGAGGGGAAGTAGGTCGTCGCCCAAGCGGTGGCCGGGAACCGGATGGCGTTGGCGTTCGCCCGCTGGAGTATGTCCACGATGGGGGCCGGATCTCCCCAGAAAGGGGTCTCGTGGCTCTCCATGACGAACACGCGGGCCCGACGGGCGAAGTCATACCGCTTATCCAGACGCATGGGGTCGCTCCTAGAGACAGGCAGGCGGATGGCCCTGTGGACAGGGTCGGAGCTACTCAGACCAGCCGTAGGTTCCCAGCACTTCACCGAAGTAGATGGTGTGTTGCTCCCCCAAGGGTCTCTCCCGGTGGGTGGGCGTCAGGAGCATGTGCGGTGGGGCCACCTTGGCGTAGACGCGGCATTCGATGTTGATAGGGCACTCGACGATGCTCGGCGCCTTGACGTGCAGGCTGGGGACGCGAGTGAGGCCGGCGGCGTCGAACTTGTCCATGTCGGCGCCGGACTTGCTGCCGCAGAGGGCGGCTGCTTCTTGGAGAGAGTCATCGGGGACAGCGATGACGAACTCGGGGACTTCCTCGATGAAGCGCCAAGAGTACCGCCGAGGGGTGATGGCGATGACCAGGATCGGCCGAGTGTAGTAGTTCGGACCAAGCAGGCCCCAGCCCAGGGTGATCACATTGGTGGCCCCGGAACCGTCAACCACCGTACATAGCACCCCGCCGTGACGCATTCTCTCCAGGATTTCCTCGGCGTTGGCGTAAAAGTCAAGTTCCTGTCTGGTCTTCATGGCACCTCCTACTACAGCCCCCGGTCATATCTACTTCCGCATGGGCATCCGCCTCGGGGGTCTTCGGCGGATGACTGTCATGGTAGGTGTGGCCCGCCGAGGCGTCAATCGGCAGGGTTCGCCCTCGGTGGGCCTCGAACTACTCGGTCTTGTAGTGCTCGAGGTGCCCGTCGGACGCGGCTCCTGAGGCTCGCTCCAGCAGCGCCTGCTGGTCCACCGGGCTCATGGGGGTCCAGTGGCGCGCTATCTCCAGGTTCTGCTCCAAGACGCCCAGGGAATCCATCCCGCTCACTAGGGTGCTGATGGGCTGAGACAGGGAGTAGGAGATGGCCTCGCGGACCGAGACCCCGGCCCGGAGGAGATTGCCACCGGCCAGGCTCTTCATGCCGATGATACCGACATCGGCTTTCTGCAGTCGGGGGATCAACTCCTCGGCGAAGCTGCGGAAATGGGCATCTAGGAGGTTCACTGGAAACTGCACGGTGTCCCAGGGGAAATCGTGTTCGAGCATCTCGATGAGCAGCCGAGGCCAGCGATGCCCGGTGAACCCGATGAAGCGGATCTTGCCTTGATCCCGGGCTTCGAGAGCCGCCTCTGCCGCGCCCTCGGAGAAGATGCGGTGGGGAACGCCTTCGTCAATGATCTCGTGGAACTGGAGCAGGTCAATGCGATCGGTATGCAGGCGAGTTAGGCTCTGGTCCAGCTGCCGACGGAAGGTGTCGGCGTCGCGGCCGTGGTTCTTGGTCATCAGGAAGGCCCGGTCCCGATACCCGCCCTGGAGGGCCATCCCCATGATCTCCTCGGAGAGGCCGTCGTTGTAGCACCAGGCGTTGTCGAGGAAGTTGATGCCCTCGTCAATGGCGGTGCGGATGATCCTCACTCCTAGGTCTCGATCGCGATGTCGTCCAATGTGGTACCCCCCGACGCCCAATAGGCTAACCCTCTCCCCGGTGGAGCCCAG
>JBBQIE010000551.1:0-2595 GCA_038324625.1 Anaerolineae bacterium
GGTTGTCCTTGATGAGCACCATGTCGTACAGGCCCATCCGGTGATTGCGGCCACCGCCGGCCACCACCGCTGCCTTGTCCAGGTACCGCAGGCCGGGAACCGTCTTGCGGGTGTCCAGGATCACGGCATTGGTGCCGCGGACCGCCTCCACGTAGCGGCGGGTGAGGGTGGCGATGCCGGAGGAGCGCTGAAGGAAGTTCAGCGCCGTGCGCTCCGCCGCCAGGATGGCGCGCGTGGGGCCCTCGACCAGGCCGAAATACTGCCGGTCCGCGATCGGGTCCCCGTCGGCCACCGAAAACGATACCCGGCAGGAGTCGTCCACCAGGCGGAATACAGTGACTGCCACTTCCAGCCCGGCGACTATGCCCGCCTCCTTGGCGAGAAAGACTGCCCGCGAATGGGAGGTCGCGGGCAGGGTCCATAGGCTGGTATAGTCGCCGGGACCGATGTCCTCGGCCAGGGCTACACGGATGGTGTTCTCAACCTCGGATAGGCTTAGTTCGGGCATAGGATTGATCCGACCAGGCATGCATGATGTCGGGAACCGGGGCATTGATAGCCTCTTCGCCGTGGAGCCCGGTGACGATGAGGACCGGTTCGGCCGTCACCCTGCCGATGCAGGCGTGGGGCAAGTCCTCGATCAGGGCCTCGAAAGCGGTGGCATCCGCCGGCGCTACCTCCACTAGGTAGCGCGAGTTGCTCTCAGCGAAGAGGGCGAGGTCGGTGCGGGTGACGTCACTGTCCAGCGGAGCGGCGCGCAGGTCCAATTCTAGCCCGAGGCCGCCGGCTGCGCACATCTCTGCCGCCGCTACCGCCAGGCCGCCCTCGCTGCAATCGTGGCAGGAAAGCACCAGACGGCTCTGCATCGCCTGGTGCAGGGCACGCGCCAATTCCAGACCCCGCGCCGCCGGCGACGGGGCGGCGCCCCATTCCTCGCCCAGGGCCAGGCAGTAGTGGGAGCCTCCCAGCTCGTTACGGGTGAGGCCGAGGAGGTAGAGGTGGTTCCCGGCCCGCTTCAGGTCCATGGTGACGGCCCGGCGGATATCGGGGACTATTCCGATGGAGGAGATGAGCAGGGTAGGGGGAATGGAGATACGCCGCCCGGTCTTGCCGTCAGTGTACTCGTTATTGAGGCTGTCCTTCCCGGAGACGAAGGGGGTCCGGAAAGCGATGGCGCCGTCGTAGCAGCCCTTGGCCGCTCGGACCAGGCTCCCCATGCGATCGGGCAGGTTGGGGTTACCCCAGCAGAAGTTGTCCAGGATGGCGATGCGGTCGGGATCGACGCCCACGGCCACCACGTTGCGAACGGCCTCGTCAATGGCCGCCACGGCCATGGCATGAGGGTCGAGAGCCCCATAGCGAGGGTTGACTCCGCATCCGAGGGCGATGCCTTTCCAGGGATCGCGGGCGTAGGGGCTGCGCAGGACGGCGGCGTCCGACGGCCCATCCAGGAGGCCGGCCAGGGGCTTGATTACGGTGGCGCCCTGAACCTCGTGATCGTACCGCCGGATCACTGCTTCCTTAGAGGCGACGTTGGGGCTGCTCAGTATGGACATGAGCACGGGAGTCAAGTTCTCGGATGCCGGCTCGGGGGGGGCCATCCGGATGGTGGGCTCCTCCCAGATGGCGGAAAGCCGCCGGCAGGGGAGGCCATCGTGGAGGAACTCCATGCTCAGATCGGCGACCACTTGGTCCCGGTAGTGGATTCGGAGCCGGCGGTCATCGGCAAGCTCGCCGACCACGGTCATCTCCACATCCAGATCGTGGCAGACGGCCTCCAGGGCGGGGAGGTTCTCGGGAGGGACGGCCAGGACCATGCGTTCCTGGGCCTCGGAGAGCCAGATCTCCCACGGATCCAGGCCCGGGTATTTCAGGGGCGCCCGCGACAGCTCCACGCTGACGCCGGTTTCCTCTCCCATCTCACCCACGGCCGAGGACAACCCGCCGGCGCCGCAGTCGGTGATGGCGCTGTAGAGGCGGAGATCGCGAGCCCGCATGATGGCCTCGAGCATCTTCTTCTCGACGATGGGGTTGCCGATCTGCACCACCGAGCCCACGGTCTCACCAGTGTCGTGGGCCAGCTCCACCGAGGAGAAGGTGGCCCCGTGCAGGCCGTCCCGGCCGATCCGCCCTCCCATCATGACCACGGCATCGCCGGGCCGTGCCTGCCGGGGGTGCAGGCCCTTGGGGGCGATGCCCACGCAACCGCAGTAGACCAACGGATTGGCCAGGTAGCCGTCGTCGAAAAGGATGGCGCCATTGACGGTGGGGATGCCCATCTTGTTGCCGTAGTCCTCGATGCCGGCGACCACTCCTCCGAACACCCGCCGGGGATGGAGCACCCCCTCGGGCACCTGGTCGAAGGGCAGGTCCTGATAGCCGAAGCAGAGGACGTCGGTGTTGGCGATGGGCCGGGCCGACACCCCGATCACGTCCCGAACCACGCCCCCCACGCCGGTGTTGGCCCCGCCGAAGGGCTCCAGGGCGGAGGGGTGGTTGTGGGTCTCCACCTTGAAGGAGATCTCGGTCTCGTCGTCGAAATCAATGATCCCGGCGTTGTCCACAAAGGCGGAGAGCACCCAGGGCCGATTCAGC
>JBBQIE010000552.1:0-2593 GCA_038324625.1 Anaerolineae bacterium
GTTGCCGTTGTCGGTGGAGGTGGCCAGATAGACACCGGAACCATCGGTCCAGGCTACATAGATCTTGCCGGCGGCGTCAATGGCGACGTGGGGTTCCAAACCGCCGGCGGCATCGCTGTTGACCTGGACGTTGGCGCTCCAGGTGTTGCCCTGGTCAGGTGAGTACGAGAAGTAGATGTCCGATCGGGAATTGCGCTCATCAACCCAGACCACGTACAGCTTGCCGCTGCCCGAGGCCACCATATGGGGATGGTTTCGGTCCACGCCCACACCACCGGAGTCGTTGATGGCGATGGGGGAGGACCAATCGGGTTCCGCGGCCAGGGCAGGGGAAGGTGAAACGAAGGAGGTCAAGATCAGGGCTGCGATGAACCCTAGGCGGAATGACCGGGTGAGTACAGAAGACCGATGGATCACGATGTCACCCCCTATGTTGTGACGGTCCATTGGAAGATCGTCATTGGCTCACACTTTGTCCTGTCATCTGGAGGTGGCTGCATGAATCCCTCAAGTCTCCCCGATGCTGTCCGACACCCGGTCAGGCCTGCAGATGCCAATTGCCGCCACCATACCACAGGAATAGGCAAGCTGGTAGCGTGAGATGTGGTAGGTCTGCTGGAGAGGGACTCGGAACCAGGACGTTTTCGTCCCTTTTTGCCTGTCCCGCGATCCTGAGACCCCGCCTTGGCCGCCGATCGGTGCGCGGCTAAGATAGGGCGGTGGAAGGGACGACCAGTACCGTGTGGAGTCTTCGAGAGAGGCGGCGCGTGGAAGGAGGCAGCTCAATGGAACGAGAGAAGATCTGGAACGACTTCGAATCCCTGCCGGCTGAAGCGCAGCAGCAAGTAGCCGATCTCATCACCTTGCTGCGACGCTGCCATGGAACGGAACCGGCCCAGGAAGATGTCGGGAAGATCAGCCTGGCCGAGGAGCCTTTCGTGGGGCTTTGGAGTGATCGCGAGGACGTGCGTGATAGCGGCGCCTGGGTACGGCGGCTGCGCGGGCGAGAGTGGGTGCGGCGGTGTGGTCGCGATGGTTCTGGTTGATACCGATATCCTGATTGACGTCGCCCGAGGTGCCCCCGAGGCGGTGCGATGGCTGAGACAGGCCGAGAAACACTCTCTGGTGGCGGTCAGCGTCATCACGGAGATGGAACTGGTTGTCGGCTGTCGCGACAAGACAGAACTCCACTCTTTGGACTGCTTCCTGGGGCGCTTTCGGATTATCCCTTTGGACGAGCCCATTTCGTCTACCTCTGCCGGCCTGTTGCGACAGTATCGCCTTAGTCACGGGCTCCTTATACCTGACGCGCTGATTGCCGGTACAGCCACGGCTCTCGGCTTGCCCTTCGCGACGAAGAACCTACGCCACTATCGTTTCATCACCGGTATCCGCTTGCTTCCCTACCCGGAGAGCCTTACCGCTTCGCTCTGATTGGAGCGAAGCCAAAATGCAGCTCCTATCCCCCTCGAGACCCCGAACTGCGCTCGGCTGAGAGTGGCAGGGAGTTGCAGGAACTGGAGTCTGGTCGGGCCCGACGGCGTATGTGACACTTCTCCCCTGCTTTAGCCTACGCCGCGTGGGCATCCCAAGCCACGGCTCAGGTGTCGGGCCAAGACCGCCCCAGAGCCTGGCCGTCGTCCGGCGCCAAGGGAAGCCCCCGCTAACCACTATCAATTGGCCACTATCCACTACGGAGGCTCATTGGACTCTCCTTCGGACCAGGTTCGGGCGGTTCTGGAGCATCTGCACCAGGACTCTTTTCTGGCCGCCTCCCCGGTCTCGGGGTGGCTGCCGGACGTGGCCGCCGCCTCGGAGCCCCGCCTCCGGGCCCAACTCCTGCGCCGGGCCCTTCTGGACGCTATCGAGCTGCTGCGGCCCACCCGGCCGGTTCCCTTCGGTAGCCGGGAGGCCCGAAGCTACGAGGTGCTCTCCCTGCTCTACGTGGAGGGCCTGGCCGGCCCGGAGATCGCCGAGGAGCTGGGCGTGGGGGAGCGCCAGGTCTACCGCGATCTCCGGCGGGCCCTGGAGGAGCTGGCCCCCCTGTTGCAGCCGGCCTCGGCCTCCCCTCCCGAAGACGAACCCGAGGCGGAGGACGGGGCTCTCCTGGAGGAGATGCGGCGGGTGGTCCCCCGACCACGGGGGCTGGACCTGGAGCGGTTGCTGACCTCCACGGTGGCATCCCTGGAGCCGCTGGCGGCCCGCTTCCGGGTGGCGTTGCTCTGGGCGCCGGCGGCGGACTTGCCTCCGGTCTCCGCCGACGAGGGGCTCCTCAAGCAGACCCTGGCCCAGGCCCTCAGCCTGGGGGTGCAGAGCGCCGCCGGCGGCACCGTCGCGGTGGAGGCGCGGGAGGAGGGGTCCCGAGTCACGGTGAGCCTGCGGTTCACGGCCGGGGAGGGGCCGCTGGACGAGGGGCTCCTGGAACCGGTCCGGCTCCTGGCCGACCTCCAGCACCTGGGCCTGGCGGTGGAGGCCGACCCCGACGGCACCGTCCGCCTGAGCCTGTCGGTGCGGGCGGCCCAGCCGATGACGGTGCTGGTGGTGGAGGACAACGAGGGGGCCATCGAACTCTACCGCCGCTACTTGGCCCAGT
>JBBQIE010000553.1:0-2591 GCA_038324625.1 Anaerolineae bacterium
CTCCGCCGAGACCGGCACCCGGGTGCGGTTCCCGTTCTCTTCGCCTTAGCCCGCCTTGCCATAGGAGAGACCATGACCCCGATCCATCTTCCCGAGGATCGCTATTTCGATCCCAATCCGCAACAGAAGGCCGTCGCTCTGCGATTGTACCACTCCGTGAAGGACCTGCCCCTGCTTTGTCCTCACGGGCACGTGGACCCGCGGATGTTCGCCGATCCCGACTACGACTTCGGCTCTCCCACCCAGTTGATTCTCATCCCCGATCACTACATCTTCCGGATGCTCTACTCCCAGGGCGTGCCCATGGAGAGCCTGGGCATCTCCCGTCGCGACGGCGGGCTGGTAGAGGCGGACCATCGGCGGGCCTGGCAGGTCTTCGCCGACCACTTCTACCTCTTCCGGGGCACCCCTACCGGCATGTGGCTGGCCCAGGAGCTGAAGGAGGTCTTCGGGGTGGAGCAGAAGCTCAGCGGGGAGACGGCCCAGGCCGTCTACGACCGCATCGCCGAGCGCCTGGCCTCCCCCGAGTTCCGCCCCCGGCGCCTGTTCGAGCGCTTCCACATCGAGGTCATGGCCACTACCGATCCGGCCACCTCGCGACTGGAGCAGCATCAGGCCATCCGCCAGTCGGGCTGGGCCGGGCGCATCATCCCCACCTTCCGGCCGGACGCGGTGGTGAACCTGGATGCACCGGGCTGGGGGGAGAACATCGCCGCTCTATCGGAGGTGAGCGGCATCGAGGTGGACCGCTATTCTCGGCTCATCGAGGCCCTGGAGAGCCGCCGGGCCTTCTTCAAGGAGATGGGAGCTCGGGCCACTGACCACGCCGCCCTCACCCCCTATACCGAGGAACTCTCCCACCGGGAGGCGGAGGCCGTCTTCCAGCGGGCCTTGAAGGGCGAGGCCACTCCTGAGGACGCCCGCCGCTTCACCGGCCATATGCTCATGGAGAGCGCCCGCATGAGCATCGAGGACGGCCTGGTGATGCAGTTGCACCCGGGCTCCTTCCGCAACCACAACCTCCACATTTTCGAGCGCTTCGGGGCGGACATGGGGGCGGACATCCCGGTGGCCACCGAGTACACCCGCAACCTGCGGCCTCTGCTGGCCAAGTACGGCAACGACACCCGCCTCACCCTGGTGCTGTTCATGCTGGACGAGTCGGCCCTGTCCCGGGAGCTGGCTCCCTTGGCCGGGCACTACCCGGCCCTGCGGCTGGGCCCGCCCTGGTGGTTCCACGACAGCCTCAACGGCATGACCCGCTTCCGGGAGCGGGTGAGCGAGACGGCCGGGCTCTACAACACCGTCGGCTTCAACGACGACACCCGCGCCTTCCCCTCCATCCCGGCCCGACACGATCTCTCCCGCCGGGTAGACGCCAACTGGATCGCGGGGTTGGTGGTGCGGGGCATCGTGGACGAGGACGACGCCGCCGAGATGATCCGAGCCTGCGCCTACGACCTGGCCAAGGCGGCCTACCGGCTGGACTGAGCGGTGTTCCCACACACTCCTCCCTGTCACCCCGAACAAAGTGAGGGGTCTATGCCGCACGGCTAAGATGCCTCACTCCGCTGAAGAGCGCTCCGTTCGGCATGACAGTTGAAGGTTGGAGAGCGCTCTACCATGCGCGGGTCGGTCATGCCCTCCCAGCATGCGGCGAAGCGGCATGGGCTTCTCAGGGTGAATGGGGCCCAGGCAATCGCTGCCAACCCCGGAGGGACGTGTCCCTCGTGGTTGGTGCCTAGTGAGCGTTGGGGTCGCTCTGCATCATCCCGACCTGGTTGCCCGATACCCCCGACCCATTGGCGGCCCGCTTCTCCTATGCTAACCTCCCTCCCAAGGACCATCAGGAGGCTCGCATGACCGAGACTATCACCAACCGCTACGACCGGACCCAGCCCCGCCCCACTCTCGACGTCGAGACCGCCTATCTCTATTCGCCTGAATCTGAGTGGACCTACTCCCATCACCCCGGCATCACTCACTACGAGGGCCGCTTCTACGCCATCTGGTCCAACGGCCGGATAGACGAGGACGCTCCCGGCCAACGGGTGCTGATCTCCACCGCCTCGGACTTCGATGACTGGTCCGAGCCCGTCCCCCTGGTGGACTCCCTCATGGGCCGGGAATCGGAGCTGGTCCTCACCGCCGCCGGGTTCCACCAACACCGGGGCACCCTGGTGGCCTACGTGGGCCAGTACGAGTGTACCCCCGGCTCCCTCACCCGCGGCGATCGGACCGGCATCGAGGCCGAGCATCAGGGCACCACCCTCCGGGCCCTGACCACCACCGACGGCCGAACCTGGGGCGACCTGCTGGACCTGGGCGTGCCCATCGTCCCCAACCACCCTCCCCAGCCCACCCGGTCCGGAAGGCTCATCATTGCCGGCAACATCTCCTTCCCCTATACCGACGACCCCGCCGGCCTCTTCGGCTGGACCATGACCGGAATCTACCCCCCGGACATGACCGACGTCTTCGACGATTCCCGCGGCTTCTGGAAGGTGAAGGACCGCATGGGCTGGCCCGTCGGCCTCTGCGAGGGTTCCTTCTATCAGACCGACGACGGCGTCCTGCACATGCTCCTGCGC
>JBBQIE010000554.1:0-2589 GCA_038324625.1 Anaerolineae bacterium
ACGCCGTCACTACCGTGGACGAGGGCATCGAGCTCCTTACCGGACGGGAGGCGGGTCAGCGGGGGCCGGAGGGGGGGTACCCAGAGGGCACCGTTAACCGGGCGGTGCGGGACCGGCTGCGACGGCTGGCCGAGAGCGTGAAGGACTTCGGGCGACAGGGCGACCAAGCCGAGAAAGACGAGACGGACTGATGACCCCTGGAGTCGCCCACTCGTCGCTTTGCGGGTGGCCTGGCTTTCGGTAATCATACAGCCGCTTGGGGGGCCTTCCGGCGCTAAGCTCGTATGCCCCGGTGCCGGCGGGGAAGACCTATTGTTGAGCAATCATCGTAGGAGCCAGAGGAATGGAGCACAAGAAGATCCTGGTCGTGGATGATGATCCCAAGATGCACCGGTTGCTGGAGTACGCTCTCTCCCAGGCCGGGGCCGAGGTCTTCATCGCCACCGACGGGGAGGAGGGCCTGCGCTGCTTCTACGCCCACCGACCGGACCTGGTGGTCCTGGATCTGATGATGCCCAACATGGACGGATGGGAGACCTGCCGACGCATCCGGGAGCTGGCGGACACGCCGGTGCTCATCCTCACCGCCCGCGGCCGGGAGGAGGACATCCTCAAGGGCTTCGAGCTGGGGGCGGACGACTACGTCACTAAGCCCTTCAGCCTGCGAGTGTTGGTGGCCCGGGTCCGGGCCTTGCTGCACCGATCCACCCTGCCGCCCATCTCCGAGGAGCCGGTCACCTACAACGACGAGTACCTCAGCATTGACCTCGAGGACAATCGAGTACTGGTGGATGGGCAGCCGGCCAAGCTCACCGCCACCGAGTACCGCTTGCTCGCCTACCTGGTGGAGAACGCCGGGCGAGTGCTTTCCCCCAAGCAGATACTGGAGAAGGTGTGGGGCTGGGAGTACACCGACGACGTGGACTACGTGCGGGTGTACGTCTGGCATCTGCGCCAGAAGCTGGAAAGGGACTCGAAGAACCCGCGCTACCTGGTGACCGAGCATGGTCTTGGATATCGCTTCGAGAAGCACCTGGCCCCGACCGGGTCTTAGGGCCTGGGATCATCATCGCGCCATCCGCGGGGGCATGGCTTGTCCGGGGCCCGCTCCGGGCTGAAGCCCCGAGCTACGGTGGGGCGAAGCCGGCCTTCGCCGGCTGAGAATGGTCCCAGCCTGCGGAGCGGACACGGCAGAGCCGTGCCTAGTGCTGAGGACCTTCGGCCAGGGGATGGCCGGTCTCTGAGTCTTGGGTTTCAGCAGAAGAGGCGGGTGTCACGGCACTGTGGCACCCGCCTCTTCTTGGCTTAAGCTCGCCTGAGTTGGCTATCCTTGGCTAGGCAGCCAGCTCGCGGTAGGTCAGGGTCCAGGTGGTGGACTTGAAAATGACCCATAGCGCCGATAGGAAGACTGCCGGCACGCCGACCACCAGAATCACAAGAGGAACACCGACCAAGGCTCCCAGGATGTAGGGAAGGGTGCCGGGGAAGACCAGGCCGGCCAGAAGACCGACGACGAGGCCCAGGCCCCCACCCACCATCAGGCCTAGGATGACGATTACGATCATCACCGGCACCAGGAGGATGCTCCAGGCGATTTCCAGGCCCACCAGGATGATCCACATCACCCCTGCGTCCGCCAGTCGGGTGCGAACCACCCGGTAGCCACGGCGGATGGAGTCGAAGACGCCCAGATCCTCCAGCAGGCAGGCCCGCCAGAAGAAAGGCTTCAACAGCGACAAGACGATGGCCACCAAAATGCCGGCCATGCCCACGACCACCATTAGACCGATGGTGGCCACGGTGCCGATGATGCCGGCGGTGTCGGACCCGGTCACCCACAGAAGCAGGGGAGAGAGGGCCAGAAGGAACAGGACGATGAACACCACCCCGGTGGGGATACCCACCACCAGGTCAATCAGGAAGAGGCGCCAGGCCCCCCGCGACCAGCCCAGCCGGAAGGTGTAGCCGAAGGACCGCTTCTCGCCGGTGGTCTCGTGCTCGTCCACGGCCCGGATGACGGCGGTCTCCGATACGTAGCGAACCACCACCGAGATCAGGGAGAAGAAGACGGCTACCACCAGCAGGATCAACCCCAGGGCCAGGATGAGGCCCACGACCTGGGCCGGGTCGGGCATGTTGGGCGACAAACCGCGAGGCAGGTTCATGTCCTGTCCGTTGAATTGGAAGCCGGTATTGCCCCCCCCACCGCCGCTCGCGGTCCCGGAGAAGATGGCCAGCAGTACCCCGAATATCCAGAGCATCCGATAGCGCCAGGTGATGTGAAAGGCTCTCTTGATGACGGCGATATGGTCCATTGCCTACCTCCTTTGAGTGACGGTCAGATCCGTTGATGCCGATGCTGGGCCCGCCATCCGGCGAGCCAGCTCCAAGAAAGAATCCCGACCAGGGCGAGCACGGCCAGGTTGGCCGCCAGCGTGGCTCCGATGGCGACGAAAGGACTGTCGCCCGCGGTTCGGACAAGGGCGGGAGCTAGGCGCGTCAGCCCGGCCATCGGTGTCGCAGCCAGCCAAGGCTGCGCCAGGCCGATGGCGGCGGCGCCCAGGTTGGACACTACAAGCACCGATTGCA
>JBBQIE010000555.1:0-2588 GCA_038324625.1 Anaerolineae bacterium
TGAAGGTCTGTTCGTAGACCTGCTCGCCCATGAAGTGATAGTCGAACCGACGCTCGCCCTGGGAGGAGTAGGCCTTCTTGATGTACTCCCCGATGCTCCGCGGCCCGCCGACGTAGACCTTCCAGCCCCCACGCTGCCAGAGGAGGAACTTCACCAGCCTCTCGACGTACATGAAGTTGGCCTCGGCGCGGGGGTGACCCTCGGGGAAGACCTGAGTCTCGAAGCGGGAGGTCTCGCCCTCGTTCCGCTCGAGGCCGAGCACCAAGGGCGTTCCCGCCCCGGATTCCGCCACTTCCTTCTCATAGGCCCGGTTGGCCAGAACCGCCGGGCGGAAGCCGGGATCGAGAGGGGGCACGAACTTCGGAGATACCAGCCTAAAGGCGTCCATCATTGAGGCTCCTTCTTGTTTGAGATTTCCATGAGCCAGGCGCATGGCCACCTGCCACGCGCGGGCCAACGCCTTGGGCTGCCCTTATGAGTCCACACAAATCGGGGATAGCAGCCGGGCGCGACCCGGCCTCATTCTATACGCGGAGATGAAGATGGCAAGGCGAATGGGGGGCTTCGATCGCCTTACCGACCGTCGCTCTGGCGACGGCGTGAGCGGAAATGGGAGGTGTCTCGGTGGAGGCCCGATCCCCGAGGGCCGCTATCCGCTCTTGACCTTGCGCCGCTCCTCGACATCGAGGATGCGCTTGCGCAGGCGGGTGCTCTTGGGGGTGATCTCCACCAACTCATCCTGTCCGATGTACTCGATGGCATCGTCGAGCGACATATCCATCGGGGTGTCCAGGTGAACCAACACGTCGGCGTTGGAGGAGCGGTGATTGGTGAGGTGCTTCTTCTTGGCCACATTGATGGTCAGGTCCTCGTCCCGCGAGGTCATGCCCACGATCATGCCGCCGTAGACCTCGACCCCCGGGCCGATGAACAATTGTCCTCGTTCCTGGGCGTTCTCCAGGGCATAGGCGGTGGACAATCCCGCCTCCCACGCTACTAGGGAGCCGGTGCTGCGCCTGCGGATGGGCCCGGCATAGGGAGAGTAGCCGTGGAAGATGCTGCTCACCAGTCCCGTGCCCCGAGTGGCAGTGAGGAAGTGGTGGCGGAAGCCCAGCAGCCCTCGGGTCGGGACCAGGTAGGTGCAGCGGACCACTGCCTTGTCGTCCTGATGCATGTTGGTCAGTTGGCCCTTCCGCTGGCCGAGCATCTCCACTACCACACCCCAATAGGCCTCGGGCACCTCGATGTGTACTTCCTCCATCGGCTCCAGGGTCTCCCCGGTCTCCGGATCCTCTTGCAGGATCACCTCGGGGGCGCTGACCTGAAACTCGTAGCCCTCGCGGCGCATGGTCTCGATGAGGATGGCCAGATGCAGCTCGCCCCGCCCACTGACCAGGAAGGTGTCGGCGCTGTCGGTTGGCGCGACGCGCAGCGCCACGTTCCGCTCCAGTTCTCGCTCCAGCCTTTCCTTGAGCTTGCGGCTGGTGGACCACTGCCCCTCTCGCCCGGCCAAGGGAGAAGTGTTGACCCCGAAGGTCATGCGCACAGTGGGGGCTTCCACCACGATGGGCGGCAACGCTCGGGGGTCCTCGGGATCGGTGATAGTGTCGCCGATGTTGACGTCGGGGATGCCGGTGATGGCCACGATCTCGCCGGCGGTCGCCACCTCCACCTCCACCCGCTCCAGGCCCTCGTGGATGAAGACCTGGGCCACCTTCTCCTGGTGCAGTTGCCCCTGCCGGTCCACTCGGGCCACCAGTTGTCCCGATCGCAACTCACCACCGGAGAGCCGGCCCAACACGATCTTGCCCTTATAGTCGTCGTAGCCCAGGTTAGTCACCAGCAGTTGGGTCGAGGCCGCCGCGTCCACGCGAGGTGGGGGCAGGGTATGCACGATGGCCTCGAACAGGGGCCGAAGGCTTCCCTCCAGACGGTCGGGTGTGGTCCCGGCCGTGCCCTGGGTGGCGATAGTGTAGACGATAGGAAATTCGGCCTGCTCTTCGCTGGCGCCCAGATCAATGAACAGATCGAAGGTGGCGTTCACCGCCCACTCCGCCCGAGCGTGGTCCCGATCCACCTTGTTGATGACCACGATAGCCCGGTGGCCCATCCCCAGGGCCTTACGCAGCACGAAGCGGGTCTGGGGCATGGGGCCCTCAGCGGCGTCCACCAAGAGGAGCACCCCGTCCACCATGTTCAACACCCGCTCCACCTCGCCGCCGAAGTCGGCGTGACCGGGAGTGTCCACGATGTTGATCTTGATGCCGCCGTAGCGCACGGCCGTGTTCTTGGCGAGGATGGTGATACCCCGCTCCCGCTCCAGGTCGTTGGAGTCCATCACCCGCTCGGGGACGGTCTGGTTCTCCCGGAAAACGCGGGACTGCTTGAGCATGGCGTCCACCAGGGTGGTCTTGCCGTGATCAACGTGGGCGATGATGGCGATATTTCGTAGGTCCGTTCGTTCCTGCATAGCTGCTACCATTCCGTGGAGGGGTGGCCCGCGACGGCGGGAGGGGCTGCCTCGCCCTGCCCGACCGCCCGGCGAGTCCACACAGAAACAGCCCCGGCACTCTTCTCCACCGGGGCTG
>JBBQIE010000556.1:0-2583 GCA_038324625.1 Anaerolineae bacterium
CACCCAGACACGGAGTGCGAGGGGTGAGGAGTGAGATGTGAGGAGTGACCATCTGCCCCTTCACTACTTCCCATTCGCCTTCCTCCGTGTCTCCGTGCCTCTGTGGCCAATCGGAGGACGACATTGACGACGATGGAACTGATGACTACCGAGATCATCCGCGACCTGGGGGACGGGCTCGTCCTCAGGCGGGGCCGGCGCGAGGACGCCGAGGGCCTGGCCAAGCTCAACGGAGAGGTGTTCCGGCCTCGGGAGGCCACGGAGCCCAACGAGGGCATGGTGGCCTGGACCTGGGACATGCTCACCCGGCCCCATCCCACCATCCAGCCGGAGGACTACATCGTGGTCGAGAGGGCCGAGGACGGGGAGATCGTCTCCGCCCTGGTTCTCATCTCCCAGACCTGGTCCTACGAGGGGATCGAGTTCGGGGTGGGCCGGCCCGAGGTGGTGGTGACCCATCCCGACTACCGGCGACGGGGCCTGGTGCGGGCCCAGTTCGAGGTGCTGCACCAGTGGAGCGAGGAGCGGGGCCACCTGGTGCAGGGCATCACCGGGATACCCTACTTCTACCGCCAGTTCGGCTACGAGATGACCATGAACCTGGGGGGGAGCCGCATCGGCCTCCCGGGCAGCGTCCCCAAGCTGAAGGAAGGGCAGGAGGAGCCCTACCGGGTGCGAGAGGCCATCGAGGCCGACCTACCCTTCATCACCGAGACCTACGCCCAGGGGCGCAAGCGGTCGCTGGTGTCCTGCGTGCGCGGGCTGGAGGTCTGGGAGTTGGAGCTCAACGGGCGCAGTGAGAAGAGCAGCGAGCGGCGGGCCCTGCGCCTCATCGAGGATGCGAAGGGGAAGCCGGTGGGCTTCCTGGCCCACGGGGTCGGGCTCTGGGGGAACAGCCTCTGGGTCATGGCCTACGAGCTCAGCCCGAGCGTCTCCTGGTTGGCGGTGACCCCCAGAGTGCTGCGCTACCTCAAGCAGGCCGGGGAGGAGATGGCGGCCAAGGACGAGAAGAAGCAGTTCCACACCTATACCTTCGGGATGGGTGCGGAGCATCCCGTCTACCAGGCGGCTCGCGGATACCTGCCCATGGAGCGCCCGCCCTATGCCTGGTACCTGCGGGTGGCGGACCTGCCCGGGTTCCTGATGCACATCCGGCCGGTCCTGGAGCGGCGCCTGGCGGAATCCATCGCCGTGGGGCACACGGGGGAGCTGAAGCTGAGCTTCTACCGCCAGGGCCTGAAACTGATCTTCAAGGAGGGCCGGTTGGAGGGGGTGGAGCCCTGGCAGCCCACGGTGGAGGACGGCGGCCCCGCCCGCTTCTCCAATCTCACCTTCTTGCAGTTGCTCTTCGGCTATCGGGACCTGGAGGAGCTGCAGCTGGCCTACCCCGACTGCATCGCCTGGAGCGACGAGGCCCGGGTGCTGCTGACCGCCCTCTTCCCCAAGAAGGCCTCGGACGTGTGGCCGCTGTCATAGGGGCGTTTGGATCGCGAAGGACACGAAAGGGACGAAAACACGAAAGGTCGGCGTCAGGCGGATGGGTCCGGTTCTTCGGGCGGTGCGTCGAGGACCGACGCGGGAAGGGCGCGGGGACCCTCCCCTTCGACCGACCTATGGCCCACGGTAGGGGCCGTGCCCCCGTGCCGGCCCCAAGTCCCCAGGCGCGGCCGGGTCAGGATTCGGCGGGGGCCAGGGGCGTGATCTCTTGGGTCAGACGGTCTCCCAGCTCGTCGGCCGCCACATCGAGGTCGTAGGTGGTCTGCAGGTTGAGCCAGAACTGGGCACTGTTGCCGAAGAAACGGGCCAGACGCAGGGCGGTGTCGGCGGTGATGCTTCTCCGGCCGAGGACAATCTCGCTGACCCACGGCGGGGGGACGCCTAGGCTCTGGGCCAGCCGGTTCCGGCTCAGCCCCAGGGGCTTGAGGAACTCCTCCAGGAGCACCTCACCCGGGTGGATCGGTGCCAGTTTCTCGACCACCGCTGTTCCTTCCTCTAAGTAGGTCGGACAAAGTCCGCGGCACCTTTTGGCCCGACGGGTGCTCGATTTTGCGTAACGAACTTACTGCTACCTACTTAGTGATAGTCCACTATCTCGACGTCGTAGGCATCGCCATCATACCACAAGAAACAGATACGATACTGGTCATTAATCCTGATACTATGCTGACCCTCGCGGTTGCCTCTGAGCGCCTCCAGGCGATTGCCGGGAGGAACACGCAAGTCGGTCAGGACGGTAGCAGCGTCCAACATCGCAGCTTGCGCAAGGCGACAGATTGGATGTCTGGCGACAGTCGGCTGGACCGCTCGCGATTGAAGATCCTCTTGGTCTGGGCATCCCTGAAGGACCGGATCATACCGTATGGTATAACGTATGGCGTTATGCGTCAAGCATATGGACTCGGCTGCGCCTTTTGTTGGTTGATGAGGGAGGCTGGAGGTCTGAGGGTAGAAGAGAGGCTGGACAATAAGAGGGGGACACTGTTACCCTGAGGTTGGAAACACCAAAAGGATAACAGGTCCCATGAACATTATTGAACAAGCCCGAGCCTTTGTCCAGCGCATGGCTGATCTGCTCCAGAAGGG
>JBBQIE010000557.1:0-2579 GCA_038324625.1 Anaerolineae bacterium
AAGCAGAATCGAGGACCGATTGTCTCATCATACAGACGGGTACCGATGACATCCAGTTCCCTGATCGGCGGCAGCGCCGAGATGGTGGGCAAAGCCTGAGCCGGGGCGAAGAGCTCTTGTTGGCTCCAACTTCGTAGGGTATCTTACCTAAAGAGGGACGGGCGGCTAAAGGCGCCCGCTGAGGGCCTTCGGCCAGGGGATGGAGTCACGCGGCTCCCCTGGCCGAAGGCCCTCAGCAATAGGCACGGCGAGGGCCGTGTCCGCGGCGGGCTTCAGACCGTCGCCTCCTGCTCCTGACATCACACGAACCAGGACATTTTCGCCCCTTTTTCGCGCCCTTCGCGATCTAAACGTCTCGTCCCTCCGTTCCACTGGCGCAACCATACCAGATCGGACACAATTCCCCTCGCAACCCCAGAGGCCGCCGCCAAGCGGCCGTCTACTCCAACCGAGAGAGGGCGACCATGGCAACTGTCCCCATGTTCTGCGGCAAGGATTGCGGCGGCAACGCCTGTCCGCTCCTGGCCACTGTCGAGGATGGGCGCGTCACCGGCGTGTCCTTCAATCCGGCCGGGGGCGACTACCTGGTCGGCTGCTCTCGCGGCCTGAACCTGCACCTGGAGACCAATGCCCCCGACCGCCTTCTCCAGCCCCTGGTGCGCACCGGCCCCCGCGGCTCCGGGCAGTTCCGGGCCGCCGGCTGGGACGAGGCTCTGGGTCTGGTAGCCGAGCGGCTAGGGGAGATCCGGGACCGATATGGTGCTACGTCGGTGCTGAACCGGGGTGGGGGCGGGGCCACCAGCGTCATGCACGGCACCGGGGGCGTCACCCATCGCTTCCTGGGTCACTTCGGGGGCTACACCCGGCTGACCGGGGGCTACAGCAACGCCGCCGCCAACTACGTCCTGCCCTACCTGCTGGGCGGGGACCGGGGCCGCTCCGGGTTCGATGCCTCTACCATGCAACACTCGGAGATGATCATCCTCTGGGGTGCCAACGTGCTGGAGACCCGCCAGGGCTCCCAGGTGGGCCGGCGATTGCTGGAGGCAAAGCGGCGCGGGGCCGAGATCGTGTCCATCGAGCCCCGGCGGTCGGCCACGGTGAAGGGGGCGGCCACCTGGTGGATCCCCTGCCGCCCGGGGACGGATGCGGCCCTGATGCTGGCGGTGCTGCACGTGCTCCTCACCGAGAATTGGGTGGACCGCCCCTTCATCGAGGCTCACAGCGTCGGGTTCGATGAGCTGGAGCGGTACGTGCTGGGGGGCGACGGCAGCGAGACCCGATCCCCGGAATGGGCGGCGCCCATCTGCGGGGTGCCGGCGGAGGAGATCGTCCGCTTCGCCCGCGCCTATGCCGCTTCCAAGCCGGCCATGCTCTTCCCCGGGTTCTCGATTCAGCGGGTCTTCGCCGGTGAGGAGGCCTACCGCCTGACCATCGCCCTGCAGGTGGCCACCGGCAACTTCGGCAAGCTAGGAGGCTCCACCGGCTCCATGAACAGCTCCCTGCCGGGGCCGAGGGTGAGCCGGCCGCCGAGCCCGATCTTGCTCGACCTGCCCCACTTCCCGGCCGTCCGCTGGCCGGATGCCATCCTCGAGGGTCGCGCGGGCGGCTACCCCACCGACATCCACGCCGTCTACGCCGTGGGCAGCAACCTCCTCAACCAGGGCAGCGACACCCGCAAGTCCATGAGAGCCCTAGAGAAAGTGGACTTCGTGGTCACCCACGACTTCTTCCTCACCCCCACCGCCCGCTGGTCGGACGTGGTCCTGCCGGCGGCCACCTCCCTGGAGAAGGAGGACATCGGGGCCCCCTGGGCGGGCAACTACCTCCTGTATCGGCCCCAGGCCGTTCCCCCTCGAGGTCAGGCCCGCACCGACTACGACATCTTCTGTGACCTGTCCGAGCGGCTGGGCTTCGGGCCGGCGTATTCTCAGGGGCGGAGCGCGTCGGAGTGGATCGAACACATCATCCAGGAATCGGAGATCACCGACCTGGAGGCCTTCCGCCGGACCGGCATCTACTGGGGGGCGGAGCAGGAGCGGGTGGGCCTGGCGGACTTCGCCCACGACCCGGAGGGCTTCCCCCTGGACACTCCCTCCGGCAAGGTGGAGATCGCCAGCGAGGCTTACCGCCGGGACACCGGCTTCCCGGCCATCCCCATCTGGCAGGCGCCCCCGGAAGACAGCCGCTATTCCCTGCGGCTGCTCACCCCCAAGTCGCCGCACCGCACTCACGCCCAGGGCAGCAACATCCCCCTCATCATGGAGCGGGCCGCCCACGCCCTGGAGATGCATCCGGCCGACGCCGCCGACCGAGGGATCTCCGACGGCGAGACGGTACGCCTGTTCAACGACGAGGGCCTGGTGAAGGTACCCGTGCGCCTGACGGAGGATATGGTCCCCGGGGTGGTCTGCCTGCCCGAGGGGGTGTGGGTGGACCTGGACGAGGAGGGCCACGATCGGGCCGGCTCGGCCAACGTGCTCACCTCGACGGACGGCACCCGTCCCGGCATCCACCCCATCATGCATGGGATGGGGGTGGAAGTAGTGGCTGGTGGGTAGTGGGGGGACAGCGAGGGA
>JBBQIE010000558.1:0-2577 GCA_038324625.1 Anaerolineae bacterium
TCTTCATCCGCTCCCAGTCTTCGCGGGAGTTCACCGATCCCTTGGTATACACGTAGATGATGGGGGAGACGGCCTGGGCCTTGAGGCGGCGCACGGTGAAACCGAACTCGTCGGTGTAGGTGGTCCATTCCGAGTCGGAGGCCACGGTGCGCTGGATGAAGCTGGGGATGGGGCCGGTCTTGATGGGCATGAAGGTGTTGCCGTCGAAGCCCACGTACTCGCGGATATCCCGACCGGGGGGGAATCCTTGGCTGCACCAGCGGCGGACGCCCTCTTCGGTGAAGCCTTCCAGGTCCCAGAGGGGCGCGCGGTCGGGGGTCTGGAAGTGCATGATGGCCTGGAAACGCTCTCGGGAAGTCATGGGC
This sequence comes from Anaerolineae bacterium, assembly GCA_038324625.1. GTDB lineage: Bacteria > Chloroflexota > Anaerolineae > DRVO01 > DRVO01 > JBBQIE01. The sequence continues at coordinate 366 of JBBQIE010000558.1, forward strand.
ATGGCTGGGCGAACCCTCCGCTGGATTTGGTTGATGGGGAGACGGTCCTTGGATCACACGAACGCCTTTTGGATCGCGAACGACACGAAAAAGGGAGCGAAAATGTCCTGGTTCGTGTGATGTCAGGCGACGGGAGGGCGGCGGTCTGAAGGCCGCCGCTGAAGGCCTTTGGCCAGGGCAGAGGCCACCGGTTTTCTTGGCCGAAGGCCCTCAGCAATAGGCACGGCTAGGGCCGTGTCCGCGGGCGCCTTTAGTCGCCCGCCCTCTCTCACATCGCCTGCCGGCACTCACCCCAGGGCTACCCCAACCCATTCCATCCTCACACGAACCATGGCACGAAAGGGGCGAAAACGCGAAAGGCTGTCGTGCGCGTGTGTCCTACAGCTCCAAGTGCTGGGCTAGGAAGTCCAGGCTCTCGATGCCGCGGGCAATGTGGCCCTCTTCGTGCTCGAAATAGGCGACGCGGTCCTCGATCCCCAGCTTGAGGTAATGCTCCCGCGCCTCCTCGTAGGCGGCCCTGGAGTGCTCGTACCAGACGGCCGAGTCTTTCCTGCCGGTCTCGGCGGCGAAGGCCCGCGGGCAGATGAGGCTGACCACGTCGGCATCGTCGAAGTAGCGGAGCCAGTTGGGGAAGAACTTGTCCTCCTCGAAGGTCTTCACGTAGGCGGTGACCGGGTTACTGTAGTCCACCATCTTGCCGATGCGCCGCTGGAAGAAGGCGGAGGACACCGTGGCCTGGATGCGGGTATCCACGGCCGGGAACATGAGGGCGCTCTGGCCGCCCTGGCTCAAGCCGTAGAACCCCACCCGCTCCCGGTCCACCTCGGCCAGGGTGGTGACATAGTCCAGCAGGCGGGAGGTACATATGAACTCGGTGCCGATGAGGCGTTCGCCGATGAGGTAGGCCTTGCGGTAGAGCTGGGTGCGGGCCCGAGCCCACTCGGCGTCACCCAGGGGAGGGACGAAGCGGGCCCCGCCCTCGTTGGTGCCGTAGCCGCCCACCATGTGAGGGGCCAGGACCACGAAGCCTCGCTCCGCCAGGCGGATGCCCATGCGGTGGTAGGAGTAGTCGGTGCGGATGGCGTCACTGACGAAGCCGCAGGCCTCCTCGGGGGTGCCGGTGAGGCCGTGCTGGGCCACCACCAGGGGATGCCTGCCTCCGCCGGTGGGCACCAGAAAGAGGGCGTCCTCCCGCACTCCGGGGAGCACGTTCATCCACAGGCGGCGGACGGAGTAGGCGGGGGTCTCGGCCACCTCCTCCCACTCCGGCTCCGGGTCGCAGTCGGGCTGCCCGCCGTAGCCGATCATGGCGGCGAACCGGGTCCGCATGGGCTCCACGGAGCGAGTGTACTCATTGGGGTTGCCGTAGTGGCGATCCCAGTGGCTCTCGCGGGAGCCGTAGGCGTCGTAGACCCGCTTGGTGAAGTAGGCGTCGAAGCCCTCGTAGAGGGAGCGGCGGCGCTCGTCAATCTCGGCGTAGGACAGGATGGGATCGTCGCTCATGGTTTCTCCTTTGGGGGGGCTAACCTCTCCCCCAAGCCATTTGGCGGGCCAAATGGCTGACCCTCCCCTGAAAAGGGAGGAGTGGCTCGGGCTCCCCCTTCCTTTTCAGGGGAGGGGGTTGGGGGGTTAGGTTCCCCAATCACTCATACGAACCGTATTTCCGTACGCACTCCATCAGCCAGGAGTAGGCGGCGAAGCTTACCCCGGGGGGCACGGAGTGATCAATGTGGTAGAGGTAGCCCCCGCCCTGCTTGGCCAGGCCCACCTTGGTGCGGACCTCCTCCTCGATGGCGTCTCGGTCCCCCTCGGCCACCACGTCGGCGCTGATGTTGCCGAAGAAGGCGATATCGTGACCGTACTGGGGACGGTAGAGGCGCACGTCGTTGCCGGCTCGGGCCTCCAGGGGCTGGACGCAGTCCACTTCCGCCTCGATGAGCAGGGGTATCAACTGGGACACGTCCCCGTCGCAGTGGAAGATCACTTTCAGGCCGTGGGCATGGCAGCGATCCGATATCCGAGTCATGCAAGGCAGGAGGTGGCGGCGGTAGACGCGAGGGGAGAAGAGCATCCCGTTCTTGTAGCAGAGGTCGCTGAAGAACCACAGGGCGTCCACGGGGATGCCCTGGTCCACCACCAGGTCCAGCAGGCCCAGGACCAGGTCGGTGACCGTTCCCAGGACGTCGTCCAGGAACTCCGGCTGCTCGATCAT
>JBBQIE010000559.1:0-2566 GCA_038324625.1 Anaerolineae bacterium
CTTAGCTATCTCCAAGATGCCGGATCACGACTCATGTTCAAGTACCATTGTAGCACTCCTCCGCTAGCCCCTTAAAGCTATAGCGGCAGCGGAGCCTGTTTCAGTAGTCGGTTAATGAGCCGGCCTGGCCTGGGATCGCCACTGGGACCTAATCCGGGTCCAGCAGGTGGTGATCGGTGGGGACGGAGCCAGTTGGATTGACGAGGGAGCGACGCTTTTCCCTGGGGCGGTGCGGCAGCTAGATGGCTTCCACCTATCTGGTGCTTGTGGCCGGGCAGCGGGCAAACTGAAACGGACTCCCGACCAAGGCGGCGCTTCCCGGCGAGGCCTCGGTACCCTACAATGGCACTGGAAGCATCCGTATCGCCCGCGGGAGATGGTTACCCGCCTCCACGCCGACGACAGACCCCAAGGGTATCCGAGACCTTTAGAGTCTATGTCCACCCATACATAGGAGCAGCCCCATGAAACCCTCCCACATGAACCTTCCGCCCACCGAGTTCATCCTCGTGGCCCACGAGGAGCTCCGAGACTTCGTCTCCCTGGCCGCCCAAACCGTCGGCCTCCCGCGGGAACGGGCCGATCTCCTGGGCCGCCTCTTGGCCGGCAACGACCTGCGGGGCGTCTTCAGCCACGGCACCCGCCAGATCGCCGCTTACGCCCGGCTGATGCGCCAACAGAGCCTCAATCCCGACCCCCAAGTCCGGGTCGTGCATGAGACGCCTCAGACCCTCGTGATGGACGGGGACGGGGGCCTGGGCTACTTCCCCGCCTACGACGGCACCGAGCGGCTGATCGAGAAGGCGGAGGCCACCGGCATGGCCATACTGGTCACCCGGAACCACGGCCACTTCGGGGCCGCCGGCATCTACGCCCGCATGACCCTGGGCCACGACCTCCTCACCTTCGTCACCTCCGGGCATCAGTTGAACCTGAACTCCGGCGATCACATCCGGGCGGCGGCCGGGGGCTCTCCCTTCGCCTTCAGCGCTCCCGCCGGGGAGGAGGACGACCTGGTGCTCGATTTCGGCACCATGCACGACCTCTACACCCAAGACACCTACCGCGAGGAACTGGAGCGCATGGTCCCCGGGCTGGTCATGCGGCACGTGGGCATGGGCGCCATCTGCCAGACCTGGGGCGGCTTCCTGGCCGGCATCCCCCTCGACGCCCGCCGGTCCGACCGGGAATGGCCGGGAGGCAACCAGGGGTCGCTGGTCTTCACCTTCAAGGTGTCCCTCTTCCTGCCCCCCGATCAGTTCAAGGCGGAGATGGACCAGTACGTCCGCGCCGCCCGCACTCTGGAGCCCCTGGACGCCTTCGACGAAGCCTACGTCCCCGGCGGCATCGAGGCGGTCCGGGAGCGGCAGTACCGGGAGGAAGGCGTCCCCGTGGGGCCGGAGCACCGCCAGGCTCTAGAGGAACTGGCGCGGGAATTGGGGATTGCCGTGCCGTGGTGGTGAGAAGGGCAGTGGATAGTGGCTGGTGGTTAGTCGGCGTCGTCGCCGGGTGAGAGGATGAGAGCCGTGGCGAAGGTAAGGCAGCTGCCGGCTAGGCAGAGAATCCGCAAGGCTTTGGTGCTGGTCTCGTTTCTTCTCATGCCGGTGACCCTCTACTACTTCTCCCCCGCTCTCATCCTCGGCGGGGCCGCCGAGGGCGTGGTCACCGCCGGCTTCATCGTGTTCCTCCTGATGCTGCTGTCGGCCCTGTTCGTGGGCCGACTCTGGTGTGGCTGGGCCTGCCCGGCCGGCGGCCTGCAAGAGTTCTCGGCCCCCATCAACGACCGTCCGGTGCCCGGGGGGAGGTTCAACTGGATCAAGTGGGGCATCTGGTTCCCTTGGATCGCCGGTATCGCCGCCCTGGCCCTGAGCGCCGGCGGCTATCATCGCGTTGATCTCCTGTACGGTCTGGAGGGCGGCGTCACCATGGCCATCCCCCCGGATCCTCAGGCCCCACCCTGGTACCTGATCTACTACATCGTCGTCATCGCCTTCCTGGGGGCCGCCGCCCTCGTCGGTCGCCGGGCCGGATGCCACTATCTCTGCTGGATGGCCCCCTTCATGATCATCGGCCGGAAGATCAGCAACGCCCTGCACGGGCCGGCCCTTCGCCTGAGAGCCCAACCCGACCGCTGCATCAGTTGCGGGGCCTGTACCCGTAACTGCCCCATGAGCCTGGAGGTGCAGCAGATGGTGCAAGCCAACGACATGGAGAATTCCGAGTGCATCCTCTGCGCCACCTGCATTGACGTCTGCCCCACCGGAACTATAGGTGGGACAGTGGCCAGGGCTAGTGGCTAGTGAACCTCGTCTCCCCACTAGCCACCAGCCACTGTATGTTACCCCGGAGGTACCCATGAACCGCTCCTACGACTGGCAATTCCCCCTCCCCCGCACCCACACCGGGATGCTCCTGGGTAACGCCACCCTGGGGGTGATGGTCTGGGGCGAGGGGAACCTGCTTCGACTCACCATCGGCCGGGCCGATTTCTGGGACCACCGGGGTGGGATGCCCTGGCGCGAGGGCATGTCCTACCGGAACATCCGGCACCACCTGGATGCCGAGG
>JBBQIE010000560.1:0-2560 GCA_038324625.1 Anaerolineae bacterium
CAGACCCAGGCCGGGGTAGTCCAGGGTCCGCAGCATCCGGTTCAGGGTGCGATAGGCCACCGTGCCCATCCAGGGGAAGAGGCAGTAGGTGGTGCCCCCGATGGACACTGGGTCGGCGCCGGTGAGGCCGGTGCGGCGGGCTAGGTCCCGCGCCGCCAGCAACCGCTCGCGAGCCCCCGGCAGCAGGTAGGGGTAGTGGCTCTCCTCGTCCAGGACTTGTCGCATCCGCTGGACCACCCGCGTATGCACCTCCCCGGCGTAGCCGCTCCAGGACATGCTCGCTTGGCCCTCGACCCGCTTGACGAAGACCTGCTTCCGCTTGGGGTCGGTGTCCAGCACCTCCCAGGTGCGGCCGGCCAGGGCGAAGCGCTCCCCCGGGGGCGGCGGGGAGGGGATGCTGCCGATCTCGTTGGCCTCCTCCCGCACCGAGTACTCCTCGTTGTCGGGGAAGACGGCGTAGAAGCGGAAGCCGTTCACCACCGGCTCCCCCGCCAGGCCCACGATCAGCCCCCCCTTCTCCGTCCGCTCCAGATGCTCGATCTCGATCAGGTGCAGGAGCAGGGCCCGGAAGTCGTCTTGAGTCAGGCGGCGGAAGGGGTGGAGGGTGAGGACCCGCTGGGCCAGGGCGGCGGGGGACAGCTCCCCCTGGGCGGCCAGGGTGCTCATGGTCTGGTGGTAGAGGAGGCTGAGGGGGTAGCGGACCGAGCGGACGGGCTCGATCCAGCGCTCCTCCAGGTACAACTGGATGATGGCGATGATCTGGAGGAGGTGCCAGGGCACCAATTCCGGCAGGGGGGCGGTGGTGAGGGCCGGCTCTTCGAAGGAGGCGAACCACATCTCCGCCGGATTGCCCCGCCGCCCGGAGCGCCCCAGCCGCTGGAGGAAACTGGAGACGGAGTAGGGCGCCCCCAGTTGGATCACCCGCTCCAGTTGGCCGATGTCAATGCCCAGCTCCAGGGTCACGGTGGCGGCGGTGACCGCCGGGGTGTAATCGTCCCGCATGGCCGCCTCCGCCGCCTCCCGGAGGGGGGCGGAGATGCTCCCGTGGTGGACGTGGTAGATGTCCGGGTAGCTCTCCCGCTCGGCGATCCGCCGCAGAGCGGCGATGACCGACTCCGTCTGGGCGCGGGTATTGGCGAAGATGAGGCTCTTGCGGTCGCGGCTGGTATCGAAGAGGTAGCGGTGGTAGTGGGAGAGGGGGCTGGGGGGTGAGGGCTCCCCCTCCTCCCAAAAATGCTCCACCGCCAGCCGCACTCGCCTCCCCCCCTCGTTGACCTCGGGGGTGATGACGGGGCGGTCGGTGTTGGCCCGGAGCCACTCCTCGGCGGGGGCGTAGTCCCCCAGGGTGGCGGAGAGGCCGACCCGGCGGGGCTGACCGGCCATGTAGGGAGCCAGGCGCTCCAACTGGCACTGCACCTGCCGGCCCCGGTCCGACCCCATGAAGACGTGGACCTCGTCAATGACCACGAAGCGCAGGTCGTGGAAGAGGTTGGTGAGGTGGGTGGTCCGGTTGATGAGCAGGCTCTCCAGGGACTCGGGGGTGATCTGGAGCAGGCCCCGGGGCCTCCGCAGGAGCCGGGCCTTCTCCGTCCGGCTGACGTCCCCATGCCAGTGCCAGACGGGGATGTGGGCCTCGGCCAGGAGGTCGTTCAGGCGCAGGAACTGGTCGTTGATGAGGGCCTTGGTGGGGCCGATGTAGAGGGCGCCAAGGGACTGGGGCGGGTCCTCACTGAGGAGGGAGAGGATGGGCAGGAAGGCGGCCTCGGTCTTGCCGGAGGCGGTGCCGGTGGCCAGGAGGAGGTGGGCGTCGGTGTCGAAGAGGACGCGGGCCGCCTCCACCTGGACGGCGCGAAGCTCCGTCCACCGGCGGCGGTAGATGAACTCCTGGATGAAGGGCGATAGGCGATGGAAGGGGTTGTCGGTCATGGGAGAGACACCCCACCCCCAACCCCTCCCCGACGCGGAGAGGGGAGTTCCGGCTCCCCCTTCCTTCTCAGGGAAGGGGACTGGGGGGTTAGGTTCCCGGCTCGGGGGGTTAGGTCCCTCACCCCAAGCCCAGCTCGGCGTGGATGAAGCAGACGGTGTCGTCCACGGCCGACTGGGGGACGACGAAGGTGACGTTGTACTCGGAGTAGGCCTGGGCGATGCTGAGGACGGGAGTGCGGCGCTTGCCCAGGGCGGCGAAGGTGCGGGAGGCCAGGGAGAAGGAGTCGTCCTCCGCCGCCCCTACCACCGACACCGAGGCCACCGGTTTCTGCACGGTGATGTCGCGCACCACCCCCCGTTTGCTCTCTTCCTCGAACTCCCGCCTCAGGGCCGCCAGGGTAGGGTCGGTGTCCTGGCCGCGGACCAGGAGGGTGACGGTCTTGTCCACGAAGGACTGGCCGAACATGAGCACTTCGGCGCCGGCGCGGGAGAGAGCCTCCAGGGCGCGGGCAGAGATGCCCGCCGACCAGCCGTCGGTGTTGCCCACCACGGCGATGGCGCTCAGGCCCTTGCTGGTGATGATGGCCCGAGGGCCGGAGTCCTCGCGGGTGGGATGGCCGACGATGGCGGTGCC
>JBBQIE010000561.1:0-2558 GCA_038324625.1 Anaerolineae bacterium
TCGGCTTCAATCGCTTCTGAGCCAGGTGACGCGCTGCTCCTCCCCGGAGGGCGGGGTTTTCGCTCGCATCCGTATCAGTGCCGCCGGGGCCGATTCATCCGTCTTCACTCGGCTGAGGGCGGAACTGGAGGCCGGTCTTCACCTGGAGGAGGGAAGGGAGGATGGGGATCTCCTGCTTTCCTTCCGCCGACCGCACGACCGGGGAAGCGGCTGGGAGGTCCTGGCTCGCACCACGCCTCGGCCGTTGTCGGCGCGGGCCTGGCGAGTGTGCAGCCTGCCCGGGGCCCTCAACGCCACAGCGGCCTATGCCATGATCCGGCTGGCCGAGCCGCGGAGGGATGACCGGTTCGTGAACCTGGCCTGTGGATCGGGGACCCTTCTGGTGGAACGACTGGACCACGTACCGGTTCGCACAGCGTTGGGAGTGGACATAAGCGGCGAGGCCCTCGAATGCGCCCGAGCCAACCTGGCGGCGAGCGGGCATCTTTCCGAGGTACTGCTGGTGCAGGGCGATGCCGGCCGGCTCCCACTGGCCTCCCGGTCCGCCGACACTCTGGTGGCGGATCTTCCTTACGGGATGATCATGGGGAGCGCCGCCGGCAACCGCCGTCTCTATCCCGCCCTTCTGGAGGAGGCCACTCGCATCGCCGTCCCGGGGGCCCGATTGGTGGTGATTACCGCCGCCAGGAAGCTGTTCGAGGAGGCCCTCCGGCAGATGGGACCAACCTGGCTGGTCAATCGGGCTATCCCTGTTACAATCCCCTTCAAGGACCGGAGCATGACTGTCATCATCTATTCCCTGAGGCGCGCCGGGTAGTCACCCTGGTCGCGGACCATCCGAGCGCCGCCGCCATCACTATCGGAGGTTACACTGGCATGGCCACCATACAACGAGACATCACCTACTTCAGCCCCCCGGGTCCGAACAACACCGCCAAGGTGCTGACATTGGCCAAGGAGCGCGCCGACCTGCTCCGGCTGCGCAGTGTGATCGTGGCTACCACCACCGGAGAGACCGGACTGGCGGCCGCCAGGCTCTTCAAGGGCTACAACTTGGTGGTGGTGACTCACTCGGAGGGGTATCGCCAGCCGAACACCCAGGAAGTGCCCTCGGACATTCTCCAGGCCATAGGCGATGAGGGAGCCACCGTCCTCACCTGCCAGCACGCCTTCGGCGGGGTGGGCAGGGCGGTGCGCATCAAGCTGGGAACCTATCAACTGGATGAGATCGTGGCCTACACTCTGCGCCTCCTGGGCGAGGGCCTCAAGGTGACGGTGGAGACCACCCTGATGGCCGCTGATGCCGGTCTGGTTCACACCGGTGAGGAGGTGATAGCCATCGGGGGCACCGGGCGCGGGGCGGACACGGCCGCGGTGGTGCGGGCCGCCAATGCCATGCGATTTTTCGATCTGGAAGTGGTGGAGATCGTGTGCATGGCCGGGGGGCACCAGGGCTAGGGCGGGGGCGTTTGGATCGCGAAGGGCGTCTGGATCGCGAAGGACGCGAAAAAGGGACGAAAATGTCCTGGTTCGTGTGAGGGCAGAATGGGGTTGGGGTGGCCCTGGGACAAGCGACCAGCAGACCGCGCGGGAGAGGCGGGCGGCTGAAGGCGCCCGCTGAGGGCCTTCGGCCAAGGAAGCCGCGCGGCCGGTGCAAGCTGGCGCCGGCCTGCGAACCGGTCCTGGCTCATTGCTCCCTATCACTACTTGACCCTAACCCCTTGGCCGAAGGCCCTTAGCGGCGGCCTTCAGACCGCCGTCCTTCCGTCGCCTGACATCACTCGAACCAGGACAGAAAAGGGACGAAAACGCGAAAGGGGCTCGGCGATTTCGGAGAGCCTGGGTTGTAGCGGGGCGGGGGCGCGTATGTTCTTAGGGGCGAACCTTGTGTGCGTTCGCCCGAACCCCGTGCTGATCTTGGCCGAGGAGAGGGTGAATACGAGATTCGCCCCTACGGTATATGTGTAGCACGTCAGCGGCATTACGGTCGGAGGGGTAGGAGTATGCAGGCGTTTCACCTGCCGGTGAGGATCGTTACCGGGGATGGGTGCTTGGCGGAGTTGGGGAGCGAGGTGGCGGGCCTGGGTCGTCGGGCGCTGGTGGTGTGCGGGCGGTCGGCGGTTAGGTCGGGCTCTATGGCGCGGGTGCGAGAGGTTCTGGAGGCGTCCGGAACGACGGTGGCGGCGTTCGAGGGCGTCCGAGGGGAGCCGGAACTGGAAGTGGTGGCCGCCGCCATCGAGGCGGCTCGCGGCTTCGCGGCCGAGGTGATCGTGGGGCTGGGGGGTGGGAGTGCCATGGACACGGCCAAGTCCGTGGCCGGGCTGTCCCCGCTGCCGGGGGAGGTCGCCGATTACTTCGCGGGCCGGCCGGTCGAGGGCCGACCGCTGCCCTGGGTAGCGGTGCCCACCACCAGCGGTACCGGCGCCGAGGTGACCATGAACGCGGTGCTGAGCGACCCGGACACCGGCATCAAGAAGAGCATCCGCAGCGATTCCTGGTTCGCGAAAACGGCGATCGTGGACCCGGAGCTGACGGTGAGCATGCCGCCGACGGTGACG
>JBBQIE010000562.1:0-2547 GCA_038324625.1 Anaerolineae bacterium
TGGTGGCTGTCCTCGGGCCCACCGGCAGCGGCAAGAGTACCATCATCAACCTGCTCCTGCGCTTCTACGACCCCACCGAAGGGCGGGTGCTCATTGACGACCACGACATCAAGCGGGTGACCCTGGACTCCCTGCGGCACCAGGTGGGCATCGTCCTCCAGGAGACCATGCTCTTCGGGGGCACCATCCGGGAGAACATCGCCTTCGGCCGCGACGACGCCACCCAGGAGGAGATCGAGGCCGCCGCCCGCTCCGCTGCCGCTCACGACTTCATCCGAGAGCTGCCCCAGGGCTACGACACCCTGGTGGGAGAGAAGGGGGCCATGCTCTCCGGCGGGCAGAGACAGCGCGTCGCCATCGCCCGCGCCATCCTCAAGGACCCGCGGGTCCTCATCCTGGACGACGCCACCTCCAGCGTGGACTCGGAGACGGAGGTGGCCATTCAAGAGGCCCTCTGGAGGCTCATGCCCGGACGCACCAGCTTCATCATCGCCCAGAGGGTGTCCACCGCACGCCGCGCCGACCTCATCCTCCTTCTGGACAAGGGCCGCCTGGCCGACCTGGGGACGCATCAGGAGCTCCTCGGCCGGTCCGGGCTGTACTCGGACATCTACAACAGCCAGTTGTTGCCGGAGGGGGGCCCTCACCCCCCAGCCCCCTCTCCCACTGCGGTAGGAGAGGGGGAGAGGGAACCAGTGGCCCCGGTTGCGGCAGGAGAGGGGGAGAGGAAAATGCCCGCGGCGGCTCCCCTCTCCCATCGCAATGGGAGAGGGGCAGGGGGTGAGGGCTCCCAATGAGCTTCATGAGCGCCGGGGTGCAGGGCGGGCCCCAGGGGATGCTGCGGGCCTACGGGCGGGAGACGGAAGAGGGGGGCCTGAACTGGCGGGTGCTCCTGCGACTCTTCCGCTTCGTGCGGCCCTACCGCCGGAGCCTGCTGCTGGCCCTGGGCCTGATGCTGGTGGCCTCGGCGGCCCAGCTGGTGGGGCCCTACCTGATCCGCTCCGCCATTGATACCTACATTGACAAGGACAATCTGGCCGGCCTGAACTGGGTCTGCCTGGCCCTCTTAGTCACCTACGTGATCGGGGCCTTCTCCTCCGCCCGCCAGGAGTTGCTGGTGGGCCGGATGGGCCAGGCGGTGCTGCGGGACATGCGACGGGACCTCTTCGAGCACATGCAGCTCCTGCCCATGTCCTTCTACGACCACGAGGACGCCGGGCGCCTGATCTCCTATGTGGTCAACGACGTCTCCGTGATCAACGAGCTCCTGGCCAGTGGGGTCATCACCCTGGTGGGGGACTCCCTCATGCTCCTGGGCATCGTCGGCATCATGCTGGCGATGGATGCCCGCCTGGCCCTGCTGTCCTTCTCGGTGTTGCCCCTGATGATCCTCCTGACCTGGTGGTTCTCCCATCGGGCCGCCCGCTCCTACCGCCTCACCCGCCAGAAGATCGGGGTCATGATCGGCCGGCTGGCGGAGGACCTCTCCACCGTCCGGGTGATCAAGGCCTTCGCCGAGGAAGACCGGGCCATCCGCCAGTTCGAGAACACCAATCGCGAGAACCGGGACGCCAACATCGCCGCCATCGCCCTGGCCTTCGCCTTCCGCCCCGGGGTGGACCTCCTGGCCGCCGGGGCCTCCCTGATCGTGCTCTGGTTCGGGGGGAGCTGGGCGGCGGCGGGGCTGGTGTCGGTGGGCACCATCGTCGCCTTCCTCACCTACGTCACCCGCTTCTTCCAGCCCATCCAGGAGCTGAGCCAGCTCTTCACCACCGTCCAGTCGGCGGCCGCCGGGGGAGAGCGCATCCTGCGCCTACTGGACACTCCCCCCGACATCGACGACGCCCCCGACGCGGTGGACCTGCCCGACCTCGCCGGTGACATCGAGTTTCGGGACGTGTCCTTCTCTTACGACCGGGAGGAGCCGGTGCTGCGGGACCTGAACCTACGGGTGGCCCCGGGGGAGAGGGTGGCCATCGTGGGGCCGACGGGGGCGGGGAAGACCACCATCTCCAAGCTCATCGCCCGCCACTACGATGTGGAAGAGGGAGCGGTGCTGGTGGACGGGCTGGACGTGCGGGAGGTGAAGCTGGCCTCTCTCCGGCGCCGGTTGGGGATCGTCCCCCAGGAGCCCTTCCTCTTCGCCGCCACCATCGCCGACAACATCCGCTTCGGGAGGCCCGACGCTCCCCTCGAGGAGGTAGAGGAGGCGGCCCGCCTGGCCCGCGCCGACCAGTTCATCCGGGCCCTGCCGGACGGCTACGACACCTGGGTGCAGGAGGGAGCGGTCAACCTCTCCCTGGGGCAGCGGCAATTGATCTGCCTGGCGCGGGTGATGCTGGCCCGGCCCAGCCTGGTGATCCTGGACGAGGCCACCTCCAGCGTGGATACTCAGACGGAGCGGCTGATCCAGGAGGCCATGCGAGAGTTGCTCTCCGGCCGGACGGCCATAGTAATCGCCCACCGCCTGGCCACCGTCCGTGAGGTGGACCGGATCGTGGCCCTGGAGGCGGGCCGCATCGTGGAGCAGGGCACCCACGAGGAGCT
>JBBQIE010000563.1:0-2541 GCA_038324625.1 Anaerolineae bacterium
CCAACCGATCCCCCAGGGCTTCGCGGCTCAAGGAGGAGTTCGTCCCTCCCGAAAGCCTTACCGGGAACGGGCACGATTTCTTGCTCGTCTTCTGCGCAAGAAACGTCGGCCTCTGGTGTATAATGAACTAGCGCATCACCCGATGGCCAAGGAAGCCCATCCTGGTTGGGGCACAATTCTGGAGGTTCCCGTGTACGAGATAGTGCTCAAGGAGCAGCTCGCCCCGGTGACCACTCTGCTGAGAGTGGCGGCGCCGGAGATCGCCGACAGAGCCCGCGCCGGGCAGTTCGTGATCGTCATGGCCGAGGCCACCGGCGAACGGATACCTCTCACCCTAGCCGACTGGAGCCCCGCCGAGGGAACGGTGGATATCATCTTCCAACAGGTCGGCAAGACCACCGCTCAGCTCGCCACTCTCGATGCCGGCGATCGCCTACATGCGGTGACCGGGCCCCTGGGCCGGCCCAGTGACATCCGAGACTATGGGGCAGTGGCCTGTGTCGGCGGCGGCGTCGGGGTGGCGGCGGTGTACCCCATCGCCCGGGCTCTCCGCGAGGCCGGAAACACCGTCCACACCCTGATCGGTTGTCGCAGCAAGGACCTCCTGTTCTGGGAGGAACGCATGGCCGCCCTCAGCGACCAGCCCATGGTCTGCACCGACGACGGCTCTTACCAGCGGAAGGCCCTGGTCACCGAACCCTTGGCCGAGCTGCTCGAAGCCGGGGGTATTGCTCGGGTGTGGGCCATTGGGCCGGCGATCATGATGAAGTTCAGTGCCCTCACCGCCAAGCGCTACAACACCCCGGTGACCGTGAGCCTCAATAGTGTTATGGTAGACGGGACCGGCATGTGCGGGGCTTGCCGGGTAGAAGTCGGCGGCGAGACCCGATTCGCCTGCGTGGACGGCCCCGAGTTCGATGGTCACCTGGTGAACTGGGATCTCCTCCTGGAGAAGCAGAAGCTCTACACCGACCTGGAACGGGTCTCGCTGGAGCGTTTCCGGGAGCACGAGTGCCGCTGTCACTCGGGGGAGGAAGGTCACCATGCCGATGAGTAAAGCGCCCAGGCAGGAGATGCCAGAGCAAGAGCCCGATCGGCGCCGGGCCAATTTCGACGAGGTGACCTTCGGATATACCGCCGAGATGGCCCAGCTCGAGGCGGCTCGCTGCCTCCAGTGCCGCCGACCGACCTGCATCGCCGGGTGCCCGGTGGAAGTGCTCATCCCTGACTTCGTACGCGAGGTCAGCGAGGGCCGCTTGGCCGATGCCGCCCGCACTCTCAAGCGTCGCAACAACCTGCCCGCCATCTGTGGCCGTGTCTGCCCCCAGGAGACGCAATGCGAGGTCACCTGCGTCCTGAGCAAGCGCGGGGAACCGATAGCCATTGGACGCCTGGAGCGGTTCGTCGCCGACTGGGAGCAAGAGTACGGGGTGCAGAACCCAGAGATCGCTCCGGCCACCGGCCGTCGGGTGGCCGTGGTCGGGGCCGGGCCCGGGGGCCTGACCGCTGCCGCCGACTTGGCCCGTCGGGGCCATGGGGTGGTGATATACGAATCCCTGCACGAGCCCGGCGGAGTGCTCATGTACGGCATCCCGGAGTTCCGCCTCCCCAAGAGCATCGTCCGTGCCGAGGTCGAGTTCGTTCAGAGCCTGGGGGTGGAGATCCGCTACAACAGCGTTGTCGGGAAGCTCTTCACCGTTGACGAGTTGCTCTCCCGCCACGATGCCCTATTCCTCGCCACTGGCGCCGGATTGCCCATCTGGATGGGCATCCCCGGAGAGAACCTGAACGGCGTCTTCTCCGCCAACGAGTTCCTCACCCGCGTCAACCTCATGAAGGCGTACCGCTTCCCGGAGTACGATACCCCCGTCCGGCGCGGCCGCCGAGTGGCAGTGATCGGTGCCGGCAATGTGGCGGTGGACGCCGCTCGCACCGCCCTTCGCCTGGGCGCCGAGGACGTTCGCGTGGTCTACCGCCGCTCCGCCGAGGAGATGCCGGCTCGGGCGGAAGAGGTCGCTCACGCTCGGGCCGAGGGCGTCGCCTTCGACTTCTTGGCCGCACCGGTAGGTCTGGAGGGGGACGAGAAGGGGTGGGTGCGCGGGATGCGCCTGATCCAAATGCGGCTGGGTGAGTCGGGGGCCGATGGACGTCGGGTATGTTACCCTGAAGAAGACACCGAGTTTGATCTCGTGGTGGACATGGTGATCATGGCCATCGGCACCCGGCCCAATCCCCTGGTTTTCGCCGAGGTTGAGGGCCTGGAGCGAACCAGACACGGTACCGTCGTCGCCAATGAGGGGACCGGTCGCACCACCAAGGAGCGAGTCTGGGCCGGGGGAGACATCACCACCGGATCCGCCACGGTTATCTGGGCCATGGGGGCGGGCAAGCGAGCCGCCGCCGACATTGACGCCTATCTCCGCTCACCGAAGCCCACCTGGACGACGCCGCAGCCTGAGCCTGATCGCCTGACCTAGACCAAAGCCAAGGTGAAATCCACACGAACCTCTTAGCAAAGCACGCCGCTATCACCTTGGCTTT
>JBBQIE010000564.1:0-2527 GCA_038324625.1 Anaerolineae bacterium
CTGCCCAAGCTGCCCCGGCTGGTATCGGCCCTCTCCGGAGCGGTAGAGACCAATGCCGGGGCGGAGGCGCTCCCGGCCCTGGCCGGGTGGGCCGTTCAGGCCGGCCAAGTCGCCCTCGACACCCGCGTCATTGACCGGGACCTGGCCGGGGACTTCGTCACCCAGTCCGGAGCCTACGTCCTCCTGCCCGACTGGCCCGGCATCCAGGCCCTAGTGAGGGAGATGTTCGCCGCCCGCCTGGAAGACCGCCCCTTAGCCAACGTGGGCCTTCGAGTGGAGAACGCCACCGACCTGCCCGGTCTGGCCTCCGAGACGGCCGGCTTCCTGGAGACCCAGGGGGCCACTATCGTCACCACCGCCGACCGCGAGGGCGGGGCGGTGGAGAGATCGGCCCTCTACGTGTACGCCCCCGCCCCGGCAGCCGAGGCCTACCTGCGGGCCCTATACCGCCTGGACGACGATCAGGTCATCCGCACCACCGGGGGCCCGCCCCAAACCAACATGACCCTCGTCCTCGGATGGGACGTCATCTCAGGAGAATGAGACCTTGAGCGAGGACACCCGCACCCCGGAAAGCGGCAGACCGATCTGGAAGTCCGTCGGGGCCCTCCTGGCCCTGGTGGTCACGGCCCTGGCCGGCCTCGGCCTCATCTCCGGGGAGATCCCGCCGCGGGAGCTCCAGCGTCTGATCGAGCCGACCAGGAACCAAGGAGAGCGGGCCCTCGCCGCCTTCCCCGGCCTGGGCGCCCTGTCCGTGGCCGGGGATGCCTTCGGGGCCTCGACCTGGTACTTCGCCCACGGCTACTCGAGCAACGCCGGCGCCGACACCCACCACACTTGGTTCCTCCTGGCCAACCCCGGCGGCACCGACGCCCAGGCCACCATCACCCTGCGGATGGACAACGGCGAGGTGAAGACCATCACCACCACCGTGCCGGCTCAGGACCGGGCCGCCATCTACGCCAACTCCCACGCCACCGGGAGCTTCAGCGCCATCGTCTCCTCCACTGTGCCCCTGGTGGCCGAGGAGAGCCTGTTCTTCGCCAACGACGGCTACACCGTCCCCGGGGTGGGCACCCCCAGCACCGTCTGGTACCTGCCCGAGGGCTCCAACGGCAGCCGCTACGACACCCGGCTGCACATCTACAACCCCTCCGAGACGGCGGCCTCCCTCACCATCACCTTCTTCGACGAGGCCGGGGCCACCGAGGACATCACCAAGCAAGTGCCTCCCCGTTCCGCCCTCCGCTTCACCCTGGCCCAAGAATGCCGACTTCAGGGGAGCGTGGCCACCCGCATCGTTTCTTCCCTGCCGGTGGTGGTACAGCGGGTCACCTACTTCCCGGGGAGGGACGGCGGCCGAGGGGGGCACGCCACCGGGGGCAGCTCCCTGCTCTCTAACACCCATTACTTCCCCCTGGTCCTGGCCGACGCCAACTTCGACACCTGGCTGATGCTCCTCAACCCCGGCGACACCGCCCTCTCCGTGGAGGCGAACTACGTCCAGGCCGGCGGCACCCGCGGCCACACCTACACCCTGCCGCCGCACTCCCGCGCCACCATCTGGCTGGACAAGGAAGTGGCCGAGGGCCGGGCCCCCGAGGGGGCCTTCGGGGTGGCCTTGGCCTCCGATGCCCCCTTTGCCGCCGAGAGCGTCACCTACGACTCCGGCTACCTGACCGGCTCGGCGAGCCCCGGGGCCCCCGGGGCCGCCCGTCGCTGGCACTTCGCCGAGGGCAGCACCTCGGTGCCCTATACCACCTATCTGGCCATCTTCAACCCCGGCAGCACCGGGGCCATTGTCACTGCCTCTTTCGTCCCCTCGGCCCCCGGCACTCCTTCCCCCTCTTGGGCCCTGCTGCCCGGCGAGGTGAAGGTGGTCAACCTGAACGATGTGGCCAAGGACCTCAACGCCGGCTTCAGCCTGAGCAGCGACGTCCCCGTGGTGGCCTCCCGCCTCATGACCATGACCGGCTCCGGCCTACTGGGAGCCGTGGGCCTGCCCGAGGACCCGCCACCGGTGCATCCGGTGGCCTATCTCCCCATCCTGATCCGCCCCCCGGAGCTGCTGGTCACCCCCAGCCCCAGCCCGAGCCCCACCCCCTCGGCGGCCGTAACTCCCACCCGGGTGTACCGGGCGGAAGGGACCGCCTTCGCGATCACCGGGCCCATCGTGGGCAGCGCCAACTGCGGCACCACCGGGGTCAAAGGCCGGGTTCTGGACGCCGCCGGCCAGCCCCTCGCCGGGGCCCGAGTGCGGGTCTGGGCCGAGGGCTGGGCGGGGGGCCTGAGTAACCCCACCGACCCCGAGGGCCGCTGGGACTTCGTCCTCGGGACCGGGGCCCGCGCCGGCACCTGGTACGCTGCCGTGGCCGACGATGCCGGAGAGCTGCTCTCCCCAGCCGTGGCCCTTCCCACCTCGGACAACTGCTCCAACGGCTACCAGTGGCTGGAGGTGAACTGGTCCGAGAGGACTGCCGCCGCCCCCGCCTACGTGCTCGCCTGGTCCCGGCGGTTGTCCTGTGAG
>JBBQIE010000565.1:0-2524 GCA_038324625.1 Anaerolineae bacterium
TCAGGGCCCCCACCAGGTTGACCGCCGGGGTGCCGAAGTAGCTCGGCTTGCGGGCCTCGTAAGCCTGCATGATAGGAAGCCAGTTGGTCCAGTCGGCGTAGTAGTTGCCCACCGGCGTCTTGCGGCGACCGAAGGCCTCCAGAGCCCTGGGCCCCGCCACCAGCAACGCCAGCCCGGGCGGGACGCTGATGGCCTTTTGGGAGGCGGTCAAGGCCACGTCGACCCCCCACTCGCTCATCCGCAGCTCCTCACCCGCCACCGAGCACACCCCGTCCACCACGATGAGGCAGTCGTGCTTCCGGGCCACCCCTGCCAGCCCCCGCACGTCCGTGAGGACGCCGGTGGAGGTATCCACGTGGGTCACGGTCATCAGCTTGAAGCCGCCTCCCTGGAGCGCCGCCTCTACCTCCTCCAGCGAGGGCCTCCCTCCCACCGGGGCCCGGACCTGCGTGACCTCGGCGCCGTAGCGCTCCAGCAGGGTCCCAAAGCGATCCCCGAAGTATCCGGTGTTTACCACCAGAGCCCGGTCACCGGGCTCGATCAGGTTGGCCCCGGCCAAGTCCATGGCCAGAGTACCGGACCCGGCGACGACGAATGGCTGGCCATCATCCGAGAGAAACACCTGCCTGGTCCTCTCGAGGGCCTGACCGAACCCCTCAATGAAGTCCCCGGCAACGGGGCTGGTGGTGGGCTCGGCCATCGCCGCCAGCACCGCCGGCTCGAACTCGATAGGCCCCGGAATCATCAACAGCTTGCGTCCTTTCATGTCACCTCGCTCCTTGCCGCTCCCTCGACCCGGCAGCCCCGGGCCAGGTCTCATCCTAACGGCCAAGCCCTCCGCCGACAACGCCGCCCCGACACGCGCCGCGCCAAGTTGACTTGACTGGTCAGGCAGGGAATAATGGAGGAAAGCGGTAGTGGAGGGTAAGCTATGAAGATAGTCGGATTCGAGCAAGGCAAAGTCACCGTGCAGTTGGACCTCGCGGAGTGCCGGGCCCTGAGCCAGGCCTGCACCGCCTCCCAGGACGCCCCTCGGGGCCTCTCCGAGAGCCGTCTCTACAAGAGCCTCAGTGATGCCTTCCGCGTCTGCGCCCGCATCACTCAGACCCAAGGCTGCCAGGCCCTCACCGTGCGCATCTCTCGGCCGCCGCTGGCCTTCGCCAAGCAGCCGCGTTCCATAATCATCGTTGACTAGGAACGGGCGATTCGGGCGCGTTGGTAGCGCCGGCGCTCTCGTGCCGGGTGCGGCCATCCTGGTGCTCCTGGCCCTTCTCACCTCCTGCGTCACCGGGCCTGGGCCGCTCCCGGATCCCACCAACTCACCCACCCCTCTGCCCACGGCCATCCGGCCGGATGGGGCAGGCGAGAGCGGCGAGGTTCCGCTGAACCTGCCTGGCTGGATGGAGGAGACGGATCGGGCCCAGGCCGACCCCGAGTTCGAGGCCGGCTTGCTGAGCCTCAGCAGACAGATGGGCCGGCTCAGCCCGACGCTTGCCGGCCTGGACCTGGATTCACTCGCCGAACTGCTGGCCCTCCCCGAGGACGCCGATCCCGGCCTGAGGCTGCGGCAAGAGGCGGCCGTCCTGGGGTTGAATCTGCTCAGCGGGCGCCTCAACCGGGCCACCATGATCGCCTACGACGGCCTTCCCGGGGTCGGCACCGTCCAGGACCTCTTGGACCTGGCGGAAGCCGGATACCGAGAGGAGCGCGTCGAGCCGGGGCTGCTGGAGGCCCTGATCGAGTTGCGGTCCGGCCAGGGCATCGTCGAGGCGGTCCACGGGAGGCTGGTCTATCTCCAGCCTCCGCACGAGGTGCGCATTCGCACCTGGACCGACGAGGGTATGACCGACGAAGTGCTGTGGAGCCCGGGGGCGGACGGGTTTGCCCGCAACACCACCGACCTTCGGCCCTCCCCCGATTACCGATATGCTGCCATCGAGACCCGAGCCATGGAGGCCGGCGGCCCCGTCTATCTCCTCGATCTGGAGACAGGCGAGATGGCCAACCTCAACCGCCTGGTCGGCCTTTCCCTGAGCCTGTCCGGCGATAGCGCCGCTCAGGACGAGCGGGAACCCTGGCAGGTGGTGGCCTGGCATCCGGACAGCCGGCACCTTCTTCTCACCGTGGAAGGACAGAGCGCCGCCTTCTGGGTGGACATCGAGGCCATGCAGTACACTCGCATCGCTCTGTCGGAGCATGGCGAATGCCTAGCCAGTCAGCGTCTCCTGGCCCTCCTGCCCGATGGGAGCGGCTTCGCCTACGTGGCCGAGGATGGTCGCCGGCTCGAGGTCTATTCCTTCGCCGACGACCGCACCACCACCGTCCTAGAGTTGCCGGAGGGCGAAGGCAGACTGGGATTCCCCCGCTACTGTCCCGACGGCACACGCATCGCCTATCTGGTGGAGACCCCCGGCGAGGATGACCGCCCCCAATACCACCTGTGGCTCTACGACCACCAGGCCGATACCCTGGAGCGAATCTCCCCCGGCCCTGTGCAATCCGCCGAGCCGGTCTGGTCCCCGGA
>JBBQIE010000566.1:0-2518 GCA_038324625.1 Anaerolineae bacterium
CTACCCCCACGTAGCGCCAATCCAAGGACAGTTCCGCCAGGATGGGCTCGGGCGGGCAGCGACGCAGCACGTTGACCGCGGAATAGAGGGTAGTGAAGTGAACCGTGCCTTGAGGGCTGAGCTTGGCCAACTCCCCGAACACCGCCCGCAGAATCTCCGTCAAAGGCCGGCGCTCGCTGGTGGCCGCCCGCCATAGCCGGTCGGAGGCCTGGTGCGAGTCATCGAGCATGATCATGGTATCGTCGAACTCCACCGACATGGGCTGACGCCGAATCTCAAATGTCAGCGCATCCTCCGATACCACGGCCATCCGCACATACTCTCTCTGGGTCCGCTTCTTGCCCCGGAAGCCCAGCCGGAGCACGTCCGGCTCGCCGGTCCTGGATAGGGAGAGGAAAGCCCCCGAGGGCACTTCGTACCGTTTGTACCACTCGCTGAGGTCGGAGACGTAGCGGTCCTTGTGCGACACCCAAACGGTGAAACGCTCCCCGTCCAACTCGTCCACCAGGGTGAGGACGCTGATCCCGTCTTCCCGGTGTGGCAGAAGGGCCGCAATTCCGGCCGCCACCGGGATGGTGCCGGCCCGCCAATGGGAGTAGGGCAGAGCGAACTCCACCGAGTCTGCGGACGTATCCGCCCGCGGCCCGGAGGAGGCCATGCTGCTCAACTCGTCGGGTATGGCCCATACCAAGTTCAGAGAGTCGGTGGGGATCGCCTCCATACTGAAGGCGATGGGCTCGTACTCAAGCCGAGCCGGTATCTCGAAGACATGCGCCGGCACCAATCGCCGCAGCAGCCACAGATGCTCGTTGCCGCTGCCCACATCCACGAAGCGATCGTCTCGGCTCAATGCCAGCGCCAGAGCGAAGCGAGCCACAACTGCCGGAGAGTCCTCCAGGCCAATCTGCTCCAGGATCTCATCGGTGGATAGAGGACGCTGCCCTGCCTTCTCTGTCTTCCCCTGTTCCCAGGCTACCTCAATTATCGCCTCGGCCAGGTTCAGGTAACCCACGTGGATGTCCGGCATCATCCCGCGGACCAGCCACTGGCCATCGAACCGGGCAAAGCCCATTTCCTGAGCGGCTACCAGTCCCTCCGAGATCGCCTCCATGATCGGTCGCCGCGATTGCTCGAAGATAGCCTCGGCCGGGGCCCCTTCGTCCACCCCCGACGCCACGGCCGCTACCTCATTCAAGACGTGCGGCTGAGCGTACTCGGAAGCGAACTCCCGGGTAGCATCTTCCATCCGGACCGATATGACCCTGAAGGGTGAATGGCCGGGCCACTCCCCCTCTCGCTTGCCCACCACCGTCCCGGCGGCGAACTCGAGAGCCGGGAACACAATCTCCTCACCCTCGGAGTAGGATTCCGAGGGGCGATAGAATCGCCCTTGCTCCAGGAGGGTCTTGACCCGCTCACGCTCCCGGTGTATGCGCCGGAACGCCACCGATCGGGCGATCTCCTCGCCGGACATGGGCCGCCCGGTCTCCGTCACCAGTTCGTAGGCATGCTCGATGTCTTCTTGATTGGGCCGGAATTGCTGCCAGAAGTCCGGGTCCTGGGTACGACGGACCAGCACGCACAATCCTCCGCATATTGCAGTTTATGACCAACAACGGATTGTATCACCCACTTACGGCGCGGACAAACAAAGCCTTCCAAGGTTCGCACCCCCGAGGCTCCGGAGCCCCCAGGGCGCGGGCGGCGGATGGCACCATCAAGTATAATGCTGCCCATATGCCTATCAGAATCCTGTCCCCGGACGTAGCGGAGAAGATCGCCGCCGGCGAGGTCATCGAACGGCCTGCCTCGGTGGTCAGGGAGTTAGTGGAGAACTCCCTGGACGCCGGGGCCACGCGGGTCAGCGTCCGGGTGGCCTCCGGTGGCTCTGCCGAGATCATGGTCTCCGACGATGGCTGTGGCATCCCCGGGGAGGAAGTGCCCTTGGCCTTCTCTCGGCACGCCACCAGCAAACTGCTGTCCCTGGAGGACCTCGATTCCCTGCGGACCCTGGGGTTTCGCGGGGAGGCTCTGGCCAGTGTCGGTGCCGTCGCCGACGTCAGCCTCACCACCCGACACTCGGGTGAAGAGCACGGCACCCGCCTTCGCTTCTCCTTCGGGCGGCTCGGGGAGAAGGGACCGTGCGCCCACGCCGGTGGAACCCTGCTGTCGGTGCGGGACCTATTCGCCAATGTCCCCGCCCGCCGGAAGTTCCTCCGCAAGCCGGCCACCGAGACTCAGTACGTGGTCAGCGCCGTCTCCCGCTATGCCATCGCCCATCCTGAGGTCTCCTTCAGCTTGGAGACGGACGGCCGTGAGGTCCTGCGCACGGTGGGCGGCGGGCTTCTGGATGCCATCCGGAGAGTGCATGGCCCGGAGGTCGGCGACGCCCTGGTCACTTTCGAGCACCGCACCCCCGACGTCCGAGCCTACGGCTACGCCGGCCCCCCGGAACTACACCGCTCCTCCGCCAAGCACCTAGACCTATTCGTCAACGGCAGGGCTATCCAGGACCGCA
>JBBQIE010000567.1:0-2518 GCA_038324625.1 Anaerolineae bacterium
TCCGAGAGTCTCTCCTCGAGGTGCGGAAATACGAGACTCGCGCCGAGTCACCAAGCCATGTTTGCCCGGCTAGGTAGGAACGGTCCGCCAGCCATCGCTCCGTGGTGGAGGCTGGATCTCCCAGAGGCGTACCAAAGAGCACCAAGGCTATGCCTCGACTGTCGCGACCGGCTGCTGCCAGTAGCCTCTCCGTCTTCTCACTGGGGGTGGGCTCCCCTCGCAGAACCACCGAGACCGCGGCCGGACCCACGGGGATATCCAGCACCGCTGCCGCCTCGCTCTCGAATGGGCCATAGGGCAGTAGCTCGACAACAACGGTATCATCGCCACCCACGGTACCGGAGAGAGCGGGCAGCACCCGTCCTACCTCCGTTTGCGCCCCATTCCCGGGGCCCTCGGAGGCGAACAGGGGAGTAGCGATGAGGGCGGCCAGCGAGACCGCCACCGCCACCGGCCGCCACCCCCGGTGCCACTTGGCGGCAGCCAGGGCCATGCCGCTCACCAAGACGGCGACCAGCCCCAGAAGGAAGGGCATCTTCACGATCATCAGTCTGTCCTCGACAGCCTGGAGCCACCATATATCCAAGAAGTCGTGTCTGGATTGCAGGGGGTTCAGGGCGGCGAGATGGCCCACCACCGGGGAGTGGGTCCAGGAGTATTGATTGGTCGTGTCTATCCCACGATCCATAAGATCGCTGAGAAAGGCCAGATAGTCCACCGTCACCGCTCCTAGCTGCACGATGACGCCGAAAAGGCCAAGTGCCACAATGGCGACAAGAGCGAGCCCCTTCCTTGACCGGGCCTTCTGCAGCACCGGAAGCGCTAGGGGCATCAGCAGCGGCACCACGGGCACCATGAACCGCGGCCCCCACGACCATCCCCCCGCCCAATCGAACCAGAGCGAGTACAGCAGTAGGTGCGCCAGTGAGGTGGCCCCGGCGAAGAAGGTCAGCCTCGGCCATCGCCGCCAAGCGGAGCCTAATCCGAAGAGAGCCGCCAGCAGGGGTGGGCTATAGAGAAACAGGCTCTTGCCGGGGCTGACCAGGAGCCCGGCCAGACCTTCGCCCAGGTCGCCACTGAAGGTCTCGGTCGGGGAGTAACCGGTGCTGAGCGCATCCCCGAAGCGAGCCCAATTGGCCAGGCCCAAGAGCACCAAGGCGGCCGCCACCGGCAACGACCACACCATCATCCGCCGTAGCCAATCGCGCCGATCCTGCCGCCCTCCACGGGGCAGCAGAGCCGCCAGGGCCAGGGGCACGGCCACGATGCTGGGAGGGCGGGCCAAGATGGCGCCGGCGAGGCCCAAGCCCAATAGGACGTAGTACCGGTACCGCGACGGGGCAAGTACGATCCCCGCCACTCCCAGCATGGCCAGTGCCAGGCCCATGGCCGCCAGGGCCTCGCCGAAGAGCATGCGACTGTAGGGCCATACGATGGTCCCCAGGCCGTACATGAGAGCGAGCACGAGCGCGACAACGGCGTCACCGGAGAGCATATACCCGAGAGCGTGGATCGCGGCCCCGCCGATAGCCGTCGCCAAGGCGCTGGATAGCAGGGCGGACAGGACCAGGCCATTCTCGGTCACCAGGCCCGTGAGAGCTACCAAAGGAGAAGCCCAGAGAGCGATGCCGATGCCCTTCTTGGAGTATAAGTGCCCATCAGTGCCGAAGGTATCCTGGGGGGCCTCGCTCTCCCAAGCCCAGCCCATCTGATCCGTCTGCAAGCTTCCCCGGCCGGCTAGGCTGGCGGTCATGGCCATGGCGGAGTACTCATCCACGGCATGGAGCTTGCCGGAAGCGGAGAAGAGATAGACTGCCAGAAGGAAAGCGAAAACCCCGAGAGAACCGCGTCCGGCCCGCCCGATAGGTGCCCCCTGAGCGCCACCACCGGGGTCGGCTGTGGCTATCGCGGATGGGACCTGTCGGCCTGACAACATCCTCACCTCAGACCCTCCGCCTCCAAGCACATGGTCTCCACGCTCCCGCCTGGGGGCATCATGCCATATAGGCCCTGTCGAAGCGAGGGAATTGGGAGCGAAACGGAAAGGCCCTAAAGGTCCCCCAGATCTTTAGGGCCTTTTTGGGTTATGCAGGCGCCAGGCAATCACCTGGTCGGGGCACAGGTTCTCGATGTGGACTGCGTGGCTCGTTAGTACCGTTTCATACTCCCACCACTCCGTGTCCACGGCATTTAGGTTTGGGGGATACTCGGGATGGCACAAAGCGACCGCGACGAACTTGCGGTCGGAGGGATCGAAGCCCGCCAGGGCGGAATCATCGGGGAACTCGGCGAACTCCCCGCTATCAGTGATATTGATGCTGACCTGTTCACAGTAGCGAGCGTTAGCCTGGTTGCTCAGCACCCACTTCAAGAAGGCGTCACCGACACCGGGCTGGCCGGCCGAGTGGAGATTGGCCATGTACTCCCGGAGGATATGCCAGCCGTCGTCCAGCACCAGGACCCCGCTCTTGACCACCCCACTGAGGCTTTCCACGCAATTGATCACGCACCGCGGGGA
>JBBQIE010000568.1:0-2509 GCA_038324625.1 Anaerolineae bacterium
CTAGCCTTGCTGAATGCAGGCTCCTTCCTGTCCGGAGGGCCTAAGATACCGTCCAGCATCGCGCAAGCCCGCTACCTGGGAGAGGGGCCTAATCTTCACTTCAGGCTCGGCGGCCTAAGGGTCTCGCAGGCTCACTCTCCCCGTACCCAGTCCTCTATCCTACGATACTGGGCACACCTCCAAGATACAAGGGTCTAGCGCTGTCACGGCAAGATGCTTCACTCCGCTGAGGAGCGCTCCATTCAGCATGACGGGTTCGGATCTGATCCTGGGGAACGGAATCGCCCCCCCAACTTGAGGCACACCCGGCGCTATTGCAGCCACTCTTCCAGATGCTCTCGCACGAATTCGTCGTCGGTCAGGTGCGGGTAGGCTTCCTGCACCCTAGTGATCTCGTCGGCCTGGCCCGGGGAGAGGTTCTCCTTGGGGCTGAGGCAGGCGCGGCTGGATAGGAGGCCCTGGCGGCGCAGGACCTCGTTGATGCCGGCGATGCAGCCGGCATAGTTGTGGGCCACGTCGAAGAGGGCGGCGTTGGCGTCCGTCAGCTCGTTGGCAGTGATCAGGAGGCTCTGAGGGACGGAACCGCCGGCCTTGGCGATGACCTGAGCCTGTTCCAGCATCTCCACCGCCCGCTCGGTCCACACCGCCCACTGCCCCAGGAGGCCCCCCACGATGCGGACGGTGACCTCTCGTCCGTGTACGGGGAAGCGGAAGGGGGTGAGCAGGTCCAGGAGGATGTGATCGTCATTGCCGGTGTAGAGGGCCACCTCGCCCGCCCGGCCGCTCTCGGCCACGACCCGGACCACGTCCAGGGTCTGGTAGCGATTGAAGGGGGCCATCTTGATGCCGATGACGTTCTCGATCGCGGCGAAGCGGCGCCAGAAGGCATAGGGCAGGACCCGTCCGCCCACTGCCGGCTGAAGGTAGAAGCCGAACAGGGGGATCACCTCGGCGACGGCCCGGCAATGGTGGATGAGGGACTCGGTGTCGGCGTCCTTCAGGGCCGCCAGGCTGAGGAGACCGGCGTGGTAGCCGAGGTCGGCGGCCAGCCGGGCCTCCCGCACTGCCTGCTCCGTGTTTCCCACCACTCCGGCGATGAGGGCCACTTCTCGGCCCTGGCGGCGCTGGAACTGGTGTACTTCCTCGGCCGCCAGGGAAAGCACCGGCTCCAGAAGATCGAACTCCGGCTCCCGGATCTCGAACTGGGTGGTATGTACGGCCACAGCCACCCCGCCGGCCCCGGCGGCGCAGTAGTAGCGGGTGAGGGCCCGCTGGGATCGCTCGTCCAGGGCGCGGGTCTCGGTCAGAGCCAAGGGATGAGCGGGGATGACTACTCCCCGGCGGATTGAATCCAGTATGGTCTTGGGGGGCATGGGTAGGTTGGGCATGGGGCCTCCGTCCTAGAACTTGCCGTCACGGGCCTCGAAATGGGTGGGCTTGCCCAGAGAGCTGCCGCCGACCTCGATCCAGCGGGCGATCCAGCGGATCATGGTCTCCAGGGGCACCGAGGGGTAGCCGAAGAGGGAGAAGCACTTGGCGGCGTTGTTGAGCAAGGCGGTGGGAGCCTCCTGCCCCTCGATTACAGCTCGAGTGCCGAAGTGATCGGCGAAGCGATGGGCGGCCCAGCGCACGGAGACAATCTCGGGCCCGGTGAGGTTGAGGATCTCCGGCGGCGAGGCGGCCAACGCCAGGGCCTGCAAGACGTAGGCATTGGTGTCACCCTGCCAGATGACGTTGGCGTGGCCCATGGTCACGTCCACCGGTAGGCCCTGGCGGACCTTTTGGGCGATGTCGTAGAGCACGCCGTAGCGGAGGTCAATGGCGTAGTTGAGACGGATGATGCTTACCGGGAGGCCGCGCTCACGGGAGAAGTACTCGAACATCCGCTCTCGGCCCAGGACCGATTGGGCGTACTCGCCGATGGGGCCGACCGGGTCCGTCTCAACGGCGCCCCCGGCGCCGATGGGGGCCAGGGGATAGACGTTGCCGCTGGAGAAGACCACGAACCGTGATCGGGGGAAGCGATCGGCCACCAGGCCGGGGAGGTAGGCGTTCATGGCCCAGGTGGTGGCCTCGGCGCCGGTGGAGCCGAACTTCCGCCCGGCCATGAAGACGATATTGGGCACGTTGGGAAGGGAGGCGAGCTGGTCCTTGTCCATGAGGTCGCAGGGGATGGCCTCGACCCCCCAAGCTTCCAGTTGTTCCCGCGTCCCCGGTTGGGAGAAGCGGGAGACGCCGATGACGCGGCGCTCCTTGCCGGCGGCGGCATCGGCTCGGCGGGCCAGACGGGCCAGAGAGGGCCCCATCTTCCCCCCCACGCCCAGGATCATCAGGTCGCCGTCCAGGGCGGACATGGCTTCGATGAGGGCCGGGGAGGGGCAGGACATCACCTCTTCGAGGATATCCTCATCCTCGATGTAGTCTGGGAGCGTGCAGAGAAGCTCGTCGTTCATGATACTACTCCTGAGAGCGAGACGTTGGGTATGGAGGGGGAACCTAACCCCCCCAG
>JBBQIE010000569.1:0-2507 GCA_038324625.1 Anaerolineae bacterium
CCCCTGTTACTTCACCACGGAAAGGTCACTCTATTAGTACCCTATTATCCCACCGCTCCCGGCCTCTGTCCAGATCAGGTA
This sequence comes from Anaerolineae bacterium, assembly GCA_038324625.1. GTDB lineage: Bacteria > Chloroflexota > Anaerolineae > DRVO01 > DRVO01 > JBBQIE01. The sequence goes on from JBBQIE010000569.1 coordinate 82, forward strand.
AATGCTCGAGTGTGTCTCATTTCCGGGGCAGGATGGGGTTCGAGCTTCGGCCTCCCCAGATCACGTCACTCTGAGGGCACCGAAGGGTCTCGCCTCGCGTGGACGAGATGCTTCACTTCGCTGAAGAGCGCTCCATTCAGCATGACGGGCTTGGCTCTGATCATAGGGACCGGAGCCGGCTACCGAGCCGGAACACACTCGTCCCATGATGAGTGAGCGTCTCCGGGTGCCTCGTTAGTATAATGATGGCTCGACCACCGCTCTTCTGTCATCACTCCTGTCCTCGTTCGCTTCCACCTCGCACTTGCTCTCGGCGCCGTCCGTGGTACAATAGCGGTGTATGGGGATGAAAGGTCTCGACAGGGGAGGCTGTCAGCGAACTGCAGGCCGGAGTGCCCGACTCCGCAACACGGGCAAGCCAATAACTGGCACTAACAATCAAACTCAGGCTCTCGCCCTGGCCGCGTAAGCGGTCATAACGAGAGCTGTGGTCGCCCAAGGGCGGCCAAGTCCTTCGGGAAGCTCTTCCGGGGCGTCACGAGGGGCGACATGAAAACCGGAATGCTCGTATGGCGACGCCGGTAGCCATACGCTAAGCTCTACTGGCTGGTTCGCGGCCATCCCGTCGGTCGGATCGGTCGCGAACGAGAATGAAGGCCGGATAAGCCTGTAGTAGGTTCTCTGGCGAATCTTCTGGACGCGGGTTCGATTCCCGCCATCTCCACCTCGGGGCCACCGCGCGCGGTGGCCCTTTTCCGTTCTCCGTCCGTGGTTTGGGTGGCCAAACCGTCTTGCCCCCGCCTGCCTGAGCACATAGAATGTGGCTCTCTAGGTGGAGACAAATGGCACGCTTACCGCTCACCGATCTACTGGACACGATACGGACGGCCATCGAAGAGCGCCGCTACGACGACGGCGCCGCCATCGCTCGGCTGATCCTGGAGTCCTTCCCCGATAGCCTGCACGCCCGGCGGATGCTCGGCGAGGCTCTCTGGGAGAACGGTATGCCCGACGAGGCCGCCGCCGCTTTTGAGGCCGTGCTCGGCTACGACCCCGAGGACTACGTGGCCCACGCCGGTCTCGGGCTCATCGCCGAGCAACAAGGGGCGGTGGATCGGGCCATCTCCCACCTTCAGCGGGCCGCCGAACTGGCCCCCAACAGCGAGGAGGTGCGGGGCGAGCTCCTCCGCCTCTACGAGCGCAAGGGGCAAGCTGACTCCAGCAAGCTCAAGATAAGCCGCGCCGCCCTGGCCCGCATCTACGCCCGCAGCGAGATGCCCTCGCGGGCCATCACCGAGCTTCACGCCGTGCTCGACGACCAGCCTGACCGCCACGACATCCGACTGGCCCTGGCGGAACTCCTCTGGAGGGATGGCCAGGCCGCCGAGGCCCGCGAACAGGCGGAGACCATCCTCCAGTACCTTCCCGACAGCGTCAAAGCCAAGCTCATCTTGGCCGCCGCTGCCGCCGCCGAGGGTCAAGGCCGGCAGGCGGAGCAGCTACTGGAGCAAGCCCGCGCCGTGGACCCCCTGGGGGAATTCGCTGAGCGTCTCTTCGGCGCCGAATCCCCTCTGGCGCCGGCCGATCCCCTTCTTGAGGTTCCCGATTACTTGCTCGGCTCCAAGGGAGGGGGCACCACCGGGCCCGACCTCGACCTGGAGCTGCCCGATTGGCTCACCCAGCCCGCCTCCGAGCCGGAGCTGGCGTCGGAGCCCTCCCCCGAGGCCGATACCACCGACCAGGCGGTCGAGACCGACGAGGAGGAAGCCTACCGGCCCGAGACCGTCCAAGCCGACCGAGACGACAACTGGCTTCGAGAGTTGCGTCAGGCGGCGCCCGCGTCCCCATCGGCAGCTGACCCTTCACCCAACCGACCTCGGCGAGAACCGGCAGTGAGGGACGGCGAGGCGGCCGAGTTCTGGGAGAAGTATCAGACCGGGGATCTGCCGGGAGCCCTCGCCGGCTACCAGCAAATGGTCGGCGCTGAGCAGGACCTGGAGGACGTGATTCAGGCCCTGACCATCATCGTCGCCGACAGCGACGACCTCGACGCCACCGAACTTCTGGGAGACGCTCACGTCCGGGCCGGACACTTCCGAGCGGCACTGGACGCCTACCGCAGAGTCCTGGCTCGTCTGGAAAGCTAACCAAGAACCCGTGAACGCGGTCGCCCCACCCGCCCCTCCCCGAGGAGAGGAAGGCGAGGCGACCGTCACCACGACGTTGTGGAGGCTACATGGAAAGAACGCTGGTACTGGCCAAGCCCGATGCCGTGCAACGAGGCCTCGTGGGCGAGATCATCGGGCGCTTCGAGAAGAGGGGGCTACGCCTCCTCGGCATCAAAATGCTCCTCGTGGATCAGGCCCTGGCCCGGCGCCACTATGCGGTTCACGAGGGCAAGCCCTTTTTCAACAAACTGATAGGGT
>JBBQIE010000570.1:0-2498 GCA_038324625.1 Anaerolineae bacterium
CCCTTACCATGCCGACTTGGTTCTACCTGGCGGTGGGGCTCTTGCTGGCAGTTGCCGTGGGGGGAGTGGTCCTCGCCTGGAGGAGAGGTTCCCTGAGGCGGCTGACCGGGTACCAGCGGACGGCTCTGCTGTTCCTGGCCCTGGCCGCCGTCACCCAGCAGGTCTTCATCCTCTACACCATCACCCGCTGCAATCAGTCCTGCTACCAAGGCCGCTACCTCTTCCCGGCTATCGCTCCCCTGGGGATATGGCTGGCCGTGGGTATCGCCGGCCCCAGGCGGGAGCGCCCGGTCCTGGCCCTGGTGGTGGCCGGGCTCATGCTCGCCGGGGGCCTATACGCCGGGGTCGGGGTCATCCAGCCGGCGTTCGGGCCGGTGCCGGAGCCCAAGTGGCGGCTGTGGCGGGTACCCCCGACGGAGATAACCTTCGGCGAGCAGTTCCGGCTGCGGGGCTATGGGGTGCGGGTCGAGGGCAGCCCCGCTCGAAGAGTGACGGCCACGCTCTACTGGGAGCGTTTGGACGAGGCGAACAACGACTATGCCGCCTTCACTCACCTCAGCGATCAGTCAGGGCGCATGATCGCCCAGGCGGATCAGGTGCCGGGCCTGGACCGAGATTACCCGCCCCTGGAGTGGGTCCCCGGCGACGTCCTGCGCGATGACCACGTCATGGACCTGCCGGCCGGCCTGGAACCGGGGCGCTACACCATCTGGGTGGGGCTGTATAACTGGGAGACCGGGGATCGGCTGGCCGCGACCGGGGACGCCGGCCACGCCGCCGAGCAGGACGCGGTGGTTCTGGCCGAGATCGAGATTCAGTAGGTGGTCCCGGCGATCACGGCGTCGGAGGCCGGGATCAGGGCACCGGCACCAGGATCTCCTGTCCCACCCGAAGCATGGTGCCCTCGGTCATGCCGGGATTGACGGCCAGGATGTCGTCCACGGTGAGGTCGTACTGGAGGGCCACCCCCAGCAGGGTATCGCCCCCGCGGATGGTGTAGACGACGGTGTTCCCGGACCCGGCGGTCTCCGATGGAGCGGCGGCTTCTCCCTCGAAGGGGAGGGCGATCTCCTGCCCGATGCTCAGCATGGAGTATTGGGTGAGGCCGGGGTTCGCTTCCAGGATGGCAGCCACGGTGGTGCCGTACTGGGAGGCGATGGTGCTGAGGGTGTCCCCGGATCGCACCACATGCACCCTAGGAGTGGAGGTCGGCACTTCGGTGGCAGTGGGAACGGCGGTGGGGACGGCCGTGGGAGTCTCCGTCGGCACCGGGGTGGGGCTGGGAGATGGGGATGCGGTCGGCGTCCCCGTGGGCACCGGTGTGGCCGTGGGAAGATCGGGCGTGGAGGTGTCGGTGGCGGCCGGCTCGCCCTCACCGGCAATCGGCGTCGAGGTGGACGAGGGGGTGGACTCCAAGGTTGGCGTCTGGGTGAGGGCTTCGGTGAGCACCACGGCCGCCTGGGTCTGGGGCGGTCGCCGGTTCTCCGCGTCGGGTTGACCGCGCATGGCGATAATGGCGGCCCCAGCCATCACCGCCGCCACGACCAGGACGACCACGGTGGCCAGGCCGCTCTCCCTATCCAACGGCGCCCCGCAGCGAGGGCAGTCGCGTGCCCGCTCGCCTACCTCGGCCCCGCAGCCGGGGCAGCGGCGATCCCTCGCGCTGCCGGTCACCATTGCCTTCCTCCTCCTGACCTCTACCGGTTCACGGCCGGCTTGCCAGGCCGTTCAGGCGCTCGTAGACGGCCCGGTCCGGCTGCTTTTCCCCCTCGGCCACCAGGGCCAAGGGGGCTGCCGATACCTCGAACCCCCGGCAGACCGACACCACCCCGCCCCGTCCCTCGGTCAAGGCCGTCACCGCCGTCTCGGCGAAGCGGCGGGCCAGCCAGCGATCCAGGTAGGTGGGGGACCCGCCCCGCTGGGCGTGGCCCAGGCTGGTCAGGCGGGCCCGGTGGCCGGCCGCCTCGGCCAGGTAGCCGGTCATGCTGTGTACGTCCCCGGCGCCCTCACCGGCCACCGCCAGGGCATAGCCCCGCCGCTGGACGGCGGAGCGCATCTTCAGGGCGGCGAAGTCTAGGTCTAGAGGATACTCGGGCAGGAAGACCAGGTCGGCGTGGGCCGCTTCCGCCACCGCCAGGGCGATGAACCCGGTATGCCCGCCCAGGGTCTCCAGCACGAACATGCGCCCGTGCAGGGCCTGGGCGGTGTCCTTGATGCCGTCCACCAGGGACAGGGCTCGATTACAGGCGGAATCGAAGCCGAGGGTGCGGTCGGTGCCGTGGACGTCGTTGTCAATGGTGCAGGGGATAGCAGCGACGGCTATCCCCATCTCCTCCAAGCCGGTGGCTCCGTGGCGGATGCTGCCGTCGCCGCCCAGCAGCACCAGCCCTTCGATCTCCTCTCGGCTGATGACCTCGGCGATCCGGGACCGTCCCTCTTCGTCGGCGATGGTCCGGTCCCGCGAGGTGCCCAGGATGGTGCCCCCGCGGGCCGAAATG
>JBBQIE010000571.1:0-2497 GCA_038324625.1 Anaerolineae bacterium
AAACGTCGCTGTTCCGCTCTGGGTCTCATCCGATCGCCGTCCCGCGCGGGTCGGGGGGGGGTGGGTGTAGGTTCCCCTCCCCCTCACAAATACCTCAACCACACTTACCCGGTGGCTAGGACCAGCGACATCAGGGTCACGGCCAGGCCATAGCGCAGGAACCGGCCGAAACTGATGGGGTAGCCGGCCCGCTGGGCCAGGCTGGCCACGATCAGGTTGGGCGAGGACCCCACCAGGGTGCTGTTCCCCCCCAGGCAAGCCCCCAAGGCCAGGGACCACCAGAGCGGCTCGGCGGGCATGGACTGCCCCAGGCTCTTGACTATGGGGATCATGGTGGCGGTGTAGGGGATGTTGTCCACCACTCCCGAGGCCGCCGCCGAGAGCCACAGGATGAGCATGGAGGTGAGGGGAAGGTTGCCGCGGGTGAGGCGGACCGCCTCCCGGCCGGCGGCATCAATGATGCCCACCTCCACCACCCCTTCCACCAAGATGAACAACCCCACGAAGAAGAAGAGCGTCCCCCACTCGATGTCCCTCAGGATCTCCTCCGGGTCCCGGCGGGCCCAGATCATGAGCACGGTGGCCCCCGCCAGGGCCACGGTGGCCGGCTCCAGGTGCAGCACTCCCTGAAGCAGGAAGCCGGCGATGACCGCCACCAGCACCACCACCGACTGGGCCAACAGCTTGCGATTGCTGATCAGGGCCGAGGTATCCAGGGACTGGACGTCCAGGGGCTTGCCTCGCCGTACCCCCAGCTCCTTGCGGAACATGAGCCAGCCCAGGGGAATGAGCCCCAGCATGATGAGGAGAGTGATCGGCCCGAGGTTGGCCACGAAGGTGAGGAAATCAATATTGGCGGCGCTGCCGATGAGGATGTTGGGGGGATCGCCGATGAGGGTGGCGGTGCCGCCCACGTTGGAGGCCAATATCTCGATGATGAGGAAGGGCAGGGGGTTGACCCGCAGATTGGCGGCCACCAGCAGGGTCACCGGGGCCACCAGCACCACCACGGTGACGTTATTGAGGAAGGTGGAGGCCAGCCCGGTGACCAGGGCCAGGATGGCCAGGATGCGGAAGGGGTCACCCTTGCCCAGCTTCACCGCCTGCACCCCCACCCACTGGAAGACTCCCGTCTCGCCTAGAAGGTTGGCGATGGCCATCATTCCCACCAGCAGGAAGATGACGTTCCAGTCAATCAGGCTGAAGGCGTGCCCCTGTTCGAGCACCCCTAGGGCGATCATCAGCAGGCCCCCAAAAAGGGCCGCCAGAGCCCGCGGCACCCTCTCGCTGACGATGACGGCGTAGGTACCCAGGAAGAGAATGCCGGCGACCAAGGTCATGGGCTGGGCTCTCCCGCCGGCCGGCCGTCCTGAACCTGGGTGACGAAAATGGACAAGAGCTCCAGGATGTTGATGTAGCCCACCACGCAGTACTCATCGTTGACCACCGGCAGGCCCATAATGCGACTATCATGCATGCGCCGGAAGGCGTCCTTGACCGTCTCCCCCAGCTTGACCCAAACCGGCGGCTTCATGGCGTCGGCGGCGGTGCGCAGGCGGCTCCTTTCGGCGAAGGCCAAGGCTCGCTCCAGGTCCACCACCTCGCTGAGGAACTCCTCCGGGAGGATGTAGAAGAAGAGGTCGTTGGCTACCGTCTCCAGATCCAGAAGGCCGATAAGGCGACCATCCTCGGCCTCGACGCAGGCGACAGACACGGTGGGTTGGGCCAGCAGGGCCTGCGCCACCTGGTCCAGGGTGGTATCCGCCGAGACGATGGTCGGCTGTAAGTTGAGGATGGGTATGATCCGATCCACCAGGGTGTCCCGCCGCACCATCCAGTCAGGCTGAGCCACCACCGGCGGCTCAACCTCGACCCTCTCTCGACGCGGCCCCGTCTTGTTCAGGCCGCGAGCGATGGCCACCGGCAAGGCCAAGAGCACCCCGGTATCGGGGTTCTCGAATCCGCCCACCACCCGCTCCGCCTCGGCGATGGCCCGGTGCAGCAGCTCCTCGTCGTCAATAGCGGTCAGCAGGGTGCGTCGCCGCACTTCCTCCGTCTCGAAGAGGCGGTCCACCGCCCCTAGGCCCACCTCGCTGAGCCAAGTGCGGGCCCGGTAGGCCCCGACGCCGTCCATGACGGTGACCCCCGGCAGCTCGATGTCGTGCCAGGCCTGGAGGAGCTCCGGCACTCGCGCCGAGTCCACCAGGATGACGAACAGAAGGTGAGTCATTCGTCCCCTCCGGGTAGTGGTTAGTGGCTAGTGGGGGCCCTCGTCCACTAGCCACTAACCACTATACACTAAACTGCCGCCCCTCCGCTTGCCGGTCGTGGCCCGCCGACGCTAACATGGTTGCACATTTCGGCCCGGAGGGACCGATGTACCCGCGCATTCTCCTGCCCCTGGACGGATCGCCGCTGGCGGAACAGGCCATTCCCCATGCCCTGTCTTTGGCCCGGAAGTACCAGTCTACCGTCTTTCTGCTGATGGTGGTAAGGC
>JBBQIE010000572.1:0-2491 GCA_038324625.1 Anaerolineae bacterium
GACATCGGCTACATCCCCACCGCCTCCAGCTACGCCAAGGGGGGCTACGAGGTGGAGTGGGCCTACAAGTACTACGGCTACCCCGGCCCCCTGGCCCCCGAGGCGGGGGAGTCGGTGCGGCGCACCCTGGCTCAGTTTGTAGAGGGTTCTAAGTAGCGAACACTGGGGGAGTCTCACGCAAAGACGCCAAGTTTGGTTCTTCTTTGCGCCCTTTGCGGCTTTGCGTGAAACTCCCGGCAGGTGGCTATAGACTCCGATTGGAGGCAGTGAATGGCTAGTCTGGCGATCAACGGTGGCACTCCGGTACGGACCAAGGCCTGGCCCAAGTGGCCGGAGGTGGACGAGAGCGACGTCGCCGCCGTCTCGGAAGTGGTTCGCAGCGGCAAGTGGGGCCGGCTCGGTGGGACGAAGACGGCGGAGTTCGAGCAGAAGTTCGCCGCCTATCAGGGGGCGAAGTACGGCCTCACCGTCTCCTCGGGGACGGCGGCCTTGGAGATCGCCCTTCGCGCCAGGAAACTGGCTCCCGGCGATGAGGTGATCGTCCCCCCCTACACCTTCATGGCCACGGCCACGGCGGTGCTTCAGGTGGGGGCCCTACCCATCTTCGTGGACATTGACCCCCGCACTTACAACATTGATCCCACCCTCATCGAGGCGGCCATCACCGACCGCACCCGGGCCATCATCCCGGTGCATTTCGGGGGCCTGCCCTGCGACATGGACCCCATCATGGAGATCGCCCGGAAGCACGACCTCTTCGTGCTGGAGGACTGCTCCCACGCCCACGGCGGCAAGTGGAAGGACAAGGGCCTGGGGACCATCGGCGACGCCGGGGCCTTCAGCCTCATGTCGGGCAAGAACCTGGCCGCCGGCGAGGCCGGCATCATCATCACCGACGATCCCGACGTCATCGGCTGGTCCATCCTCTATCACGACTTCTGGCGGGGCGCCGTCCGCGCCGAGTCGGTGGAGTCCGACCTGCCCAAGGGGTGGCTGGTGCGGTTCCCGGTGCTGGCCGGCAACGACCGTGGCAACGAGATCGAGGGGGCCCTGCTCCTGTCCCAGTTGGCCAAGCTGGAGGACCAAGCTCAGCGCCGGTCCGGCAACGGCGACTACCTGAACGGCCTCCTGGACGACATCGAGGGCATTCGGCCCCTGCGGGTGGATCCCTACGTCACCCGCAACGTCTACCACATCCTCAGTTCTCAGTACACCGGTGAGGGCTTCAAGGGGCTGTCGCGGGAGAAGTTCAGCCAGGCCCTGAACGCCGAGGGCATCCCCAACAGCCTGGGCTACCTCAAGACCGTCTATCAGCACCCGGTATTCCTGGAGGCGGAGACGGCCCTCCCTGGCGGCTTCCCGGTCAAGGGCGGCTACTATGGGCGGGAGATTGACTACAACCAGGTCCATTGCCCGGAGGCGGAGCGCCTCTGCCGCGAGGAGACCCTGTGGATGGGCCAGAGCATGTTCCTGGGGCTGCGGTCGGACATGGACGACATCGCCGAGGCCATCGGCAAGATCAAGGCCAACGTGGACGAACTGCTCTAGGACGCCGATCCGGGGCTCACAGATGAATCACGGCCTCGGCATCACGACCGCCGGCGCTCCCCTAGCCGTCACCATGAGAAGGTCATGCTAATGTGACACCGCCAAGGCGATGGCTGTCCGGCGCTCGTCGGCAAACAGGCAACGGGAGGATGCAATGCAGACTGAAATACTGTACCGACCCGCTTACTCTCTGGCCAAGGTGCAACTGAACCCCGGTGAAGAGATACGGGTCGAGGCCGGATCCATGGTGAGCATGTCCGACGGCATGTCCATCGAGACCAAGATGCAGGGAGGGCTGCTCAAGTCCCTGGCCCGGTCGGTGCTCGGCGGGGAGTCATTCTTCGTCAACATCTACCGGGCCCCGGCCCAGGGCGGGGAGATCACCCTGGCCCCAGCCTTGCCCGGCGACCTGTCCCTGTTGGACATCGCCGACGAGTCGCTGATGGTACAGTCAGGGGCCTTCGTGGCCTCGGGCATGGGCGTCAACGTAGACACCTCTTGGGGAGGGTCCAAGACCTTCTTCGCCTCCGAGGGCCTGGTCATGCTCAAGGCCACCGGCACCGGCCCCCTGCTCCTGGGCTCCTACGGTGCCATCCACGACGTCAGCCTGGCGGCCGGCCAGAAGTACACCGTGGACACCGGCCACCTGGTGGCCTTCAGCCAGAACATGGGGTTCAAGGTGCGGCGAGTGGGGGGAATGCGGTCCACCTTGCTCAGCGGCGAGGGCTTGGTGGTGGACCTCACCGGACCGGGCCGGCTGCTCCTGCAGACCCGCTCCGCCGATGCCTTCCTCTCCTGGCTGGTGCCCCGGCTGCCGAAGACGCGGGGGAACGGGTAGGGGGGCTAACCTAACCCCCCATACGCATCAAGCTAAGCAACCTCCGGGGGGTTGAGTAGGAGTTGGTGGGTGTGGGGTTGCATGCGACGTCGGTTCATTCGGCAG
>JBBQIE010000573.1:0-2486 GCA_038324625.1 Anaerolineae bacterium
TGAAGCCGAAGCTGACCTCGGCGTCGGGGCGGAGCAGTTTGATCACCGCCAGACCGCCGAAGGACTCGGCCAGGGCTTGCATGAAGGTGGTGGGGGTGTGAATGGGCGCCGTGGCCCCCATGACCGGCATGGACGAGACGCCGTAGCGACTGACGCGGCCCAGATATCTCTCAATCACCTCGAACGAGTCGCCCATGAGCCTCAAGGGGCTGATGACGTACAGGGGCAGCGAGGTCCCGCGACCGAGCACCTCGTCCATCCGGAGGAGGTACTCGTAGGCTTCCAGGGGGCAAGGGGCGGTGAAGCTCGGGCCTCCTCGGCCGTACAGGGCGCCGATGACATACTCTCCTAGTGCCTGCATCTGAGGGGGGATGTCCTGAGGGAACCCGGGCGCATGGCCGCTCACGTCCAGAGAGTGCATGGCGTCCAGAAGCCGGACACACTCAGCCAGGTCCTCCCAGGTTACGGGACGGACCTCGTCGGTGTTCGGGTCCACGATGTGGCTGGCGCAGCAGCCGGCACTGAGGTGGATGCGGGTGCCGGTATCCGGCCTCCAGGGCTGAGGTTCCGGTCTCTGCAGGAGTCTCTCGACCAGTGCCGGGTCGAACAACGCGCGGCCATCGCGTATGGTCACCCCGGTGTGGCGAGACAACTCCCGGCGGAGCTCGGGCGCCTCGATCTCCAGCCCGACGCGCTCCAGGACTGTCAAAGCCCCGTCATGGACGGCTTGCCGCTGGGCATCGCTGAGCAGGGGTTCTTTCACCGGCACGACACAATCAGGCATGGATTATCCCTTCGAAGGAATCAGTCATGTGGGCTACCTTCCGGCCAGCCCGGTGACGCTGATGCCCCGGATGAAGTACCTCTGGGCTAGGAAGAACAGGACCACAACCGGTAGCACCTGGATCATGGAGGCAGCCATTAGGTAGTTCACTCTCTGGCTGCGGGTGTTTTGGAAGGTGCGCAGAGCCAGGGCCAGAGTGTACTTGTGCATGGAGTTCAAGTAGATCAGGGGGCCCATGAAAGCGTTCCAGTGGTCCAGCACCTGGAAGATGACCACGCTGGCGATGGCCGGCCCGGAGAGGGGCATAGCGATACGGTAGAAGATCCAGAAGCTGCCGGCGCCGTCCATCCGCGCCGCCTCATCCAACTCGTAGGGCAGGGAGAGGAAGAACTGGCGCAGAAGAAAGACGCTGAAGGCGGTGCCCCCGAGCCAATAGGGCACGGTCAGGGGCAGGAAGGTATTGAGCCAGTTCAGGTTGCGGAAGATGAGGAAGGTGGGCACCAGGGTGACCACACCGGGGAGCATCATGGTGGAGATGACCAGGAAGAAGACGCGGTCCCGGCCCCAGAAGCGCAGGCGGGCGAAGGAGAAGGCCGCCAGGCTGGAGGTAAGGAGCGTCCCCAGGGTGGCGAAGACGGTGATGGTCAGGGTATTGACCACGTAGCGGTAGAAGGGCACCGCCAGCACGTCCATGAACTCCACGTAGTTCCGCCAAGCTACCGGGTTGGGAATCCACTTAGGAGGGAACACCCACTCCTGGCCGGTGACCTTGAGGGAGGTGGAGATCATCCACAGCATAGGCACCATCATGACCACGGAGCCGCCGATCAGGATGAGGTGAAGGACGCCTCGCCCGAGGAGGGAGCGTATGCGTGCCCCCGTCCGAGACTGGGCCCGATGCAGAGGTACGCCGGAGGCCGGTTGGGTCACAGCGCTCATCCTACTTCGCCTCCTCGACCTCGTAGTAGACCCAGGCTTTGGCACCCCAGAACTGGATGAGAGTGAAGATGAGCACGATCACGAACAGCACCCAAGCTAGGGAGGATGCGTACCCCATCTTGAAGTAGTCGAAGGCGTTTCGATATAGATAGAGAACGTAGAACAGGGTGGCGTTCTGCGGGCCTCCCTGGGTGGCGATGTAGGCGGTGGTGAAGACCTGAAAGGAGCCAATGATACCGATGACCGAGTTGAAGAAGATGGTGGGGGACAGCATGGGAAGAGTGACGGAGAAGAACCGCCGCCAGGAGTTGGCGCCGTCCATGCTGGCGGCCTCGTACAACTGCAAGGGGATGCCCTGAAGCCCGGCCAGGAAGATGATCATCTGGCTGCCGATGTGCCAGACGCCCATGATTATGAATGAAGGCTTAGCTAGGTTGACGTCGAACAGCCACTTCTGCGGCGGCAGGCCCAACTGGGTGAGAAGGGCGTTGGCCAGCCCGAAGTCGGGGTTGAATATCCAGATCCATAGCAGGGCGCTGGCGACCGCCGGTGTAAGGCTGGGCAGGAAGAAGAAGGTGCGGTAGATGGTCATGCCCCGGAGGCCGGCATTCAGGAGTACCGCCGCGGATAGGGAGAGCAGAAGATACAGAGGGACGCCCAGGAAGCTGTAGAAGGCGGTGTTGAACAGCGAAGTCCGGAAGAGAGGATCCCGAGCCATCCGGACGAAGTTGTCCAGCCCGGTGAGCCTGGGTGGGGTGAGGAT
>JBBQIE010000574.1:0-2485 GCA_038324625.1 Anaerolineae bacterium
GGGCGCACTTTTCGTCAGTGAGCACCCCCTGGTGCAGCACAAGCTGGCTCTGCTGCGGGACATCCGCACCGAGCCCAAGAAGTTCCGGGAGTTGGTCCGGGAGGTGAGTGTCCTCATCGGCTACGAGGCCACCAAGGACCTGCGCCTGCGGACGGTCTCGGTGACCAGCCCCATGGGCGAGGCCCCCGGGCGGATGCTCTCCGAGAAGATCGGCCTGGTGCCCATCCTCCGGGCCGGGCTGGGGATGGTGGACGGCATCTGGGAGATGATGCCCTCGGCGGAGGTGTGGCACGTGGGTCTGTACCGGGACGAGCGTACCCTCCAGCCGGTGCAATACTACAGCAACCTCCCGGTGGCCCCCACGGTGCAGGTCTGCCTCATCCTCGACCCCATGCTGGCCACCGGGGGATCGGCGGTGGCCGCCACCGATATCCTCAAGCGCTGGGGCGCCACCCGGGTGAAGTTCCTGGGGCTGATCGCCTCCCCGGAAGGGGTGATGCGACTGCGGGAAGCCCATCCGGACGTGGACATCCACGTGGCGGCGGTGGATCGGCAACTCAACAATGCCGGCTACATAATCCCCGGACTGGGTGACGCCGGGCACCGCCTCTTCGGCACCGGTTAGCGCGGGGGCCGGTGGTCGAGGCCTGGCTTCCCTTCGTTGCCGTCTTCGCGGTAGCCTTCGGGGTCAGCTTCGTGCTCACTCCCCTCTGCGCCCGGCTGGGCCTGCGCTTGGGGATCAGCGACCGCCCCGGGGGGCGCCGGCTGCATGGCCGAGTGGTGTCTCGACTGGGGGGCGTCGCCCTCTATCTGGGCTTCGTGGTGGCGGTGCTGGTCGCCTCTCGGCTGGACGTGCCCCGGTTCGACCCCAATGAGCCGCGACGGCTCCTGGGTTTGCTTCTGGGGACCACGGTGGTCTTCCTCTTGGGCCTGGTCGACGACCGCTACGACCTGAAGCCGGGGCCCCAGTACCTCCTGCAGGCGCTGGCGGCGGTGGTGGGGATGGCCGGACTCATCTTCATCCAGTACGTGAACAACCCCTTCAGCAGCGCCTCCGATCCTCGGGTATTCCTCCCCTGGCCCCTAATCATCGCCGGGACCCTGTTCTGGATGATGGGCATGATGCAGACGGTCAACTGGCTGGATGGGCTGGACGGCCTGGCGGCGGGGGTGACGGCCATCGCCGCCCTGGTGCTCTTCGTTCACTCCGCCTTCCGGCTGGATCCCCCGCAGACGAGCGTCTCTCTCCTGCCCTTGGCCCTGGCCGGGGCCTGCCTCGGCTTCCTGCCCTTCAACTTCTACCCGGCGCGGGTGTTCATGGGCGGGGGGGCCTACGTTCTCGGGTTTGCGCTGGGGGCGCTGTCCATCATCGGCGGGGCCAAGGTGGCCACCGTGCTCCTGGTAATGGGGGTGCCCATCCTGGACGTGGCCTTCCTCATCGTCTGGCGCCGGCTTCGCGGGCAGCGGGCCGACCTCGGGGGCCGGGACCACCTTCACTTCCGGCTCTACGACATGGGCATCCCCCAGCGGACTATCGTGCTGGGCTACTATCTCTTCAGCGGCGCCTTCGGGGTTCTGGCCCTGGTGGTGCCCCCCCGTCAGTACAAGGTGGTGGCCTTGTTGGTGCTGGTGGTCCTGGCGGGGCTGATGCTGACGCTGGTGGGCCGCCGGTCGGGTCGGGGGAGTTTCACGCCAAGACGCTAAGGCGCAAGGAAAAGGGGGAGGGGAGGACCTCTCCCCCGGCCCCTCCCCGGAAAAGGGAGGGGTGGCTCGGCTCCCCCTTCCTTCGCAGGGAAGGGGGCTGGGGGGTTAGGTTGGCCCCAGCGACACCGCTCGGCGGAGGGTGGCGATGGCGTCGGGGAGGCTCTCCCCGGAGGCGAAGACGGCGGTCCCGGCGATGAGGGTGGTGGCGCCGGCCTCCACCAGGGAGCCGGCCGTCTCCCGGTCCACGCCCCCGTCCACGGCGATATCCAGGCCCGGGAAGCCCCGCGAGTCCGCCAGTTGTCGCAGACGGGCCACCTTGTCGTACATGGTGGGGATGAAGCTCTGGCCCCCGAATCCGGGCTCGACCGTCATCACCAGCACCGTATCCACGAAGGGCAGCATTTCCTCCAGGTGCCCTACCGGGGTCATGGGGTTGAGGGAGACCCCGGCCCGGACCCCCGCCCCCTTGATCTCCTGGAGCAGCCGATGGACAGACCAATTCCCCTCGACGTGAACCACGATGAGGTCGGCCCCGGCCTGGGCGAAATCCGCTATGAAGTCGCCCGGGTGTTCCACCATCAGGTGGGCCTCGATGGGAAGGGAGGTGCATCGCCGTACCGCCTTCACGATCAGGGGCCCCAGGGTGATGTTGGGGACGAAGTGGCCGTCCATGACGTCCAGGTGGAGGGCGTCGGCGCCGCCGGCCTCCACCTGGGCCAGGTCATCGGCCAGGTGGGCGAAGTCGGCGGAGAGGAGTGAGGGCGCGATTCGGATGGGGGGC
>JBBQIE010000575.1:0-2484 GCA_038324625.1 Anaerolineae bacterium
AGCAAGTTCGGCTTGTGCTTCGTCAGTTCCGCCGAGGACCCGGCGGGGGCGGAGCGTTACGCCCGTGCCGTGGGGAGCGGCGCCGCCTGGAACCGTTTCCCCTTCTACTGGCAGAACATCGAGCGCGCCCCCGGCCAGTACGACTTCTCCGCCCAAGACCGGGCGGTGGCCGACGACGTCTCCAAGGGCCTGAAGACCCTGGCCATCCTGCTCGGCACCTCCGAGGTGTACGCCACCGGGGGGGTATCCGGCCTCGGCCCTCTGGTGGAGCAGAAGCTCCGCCCCTACTGGGCCACCGGGCGCGTGCAGGCCGCCGACCTTAGCTCCTTCAGCGCCGCCAGCGTTCCCGCCAACCTGGACCGCCCCATCTTCAGCGACGGCACCGACGTGCGCGGACCCGGCAAGACCATCAATCCCGACAACCCCTGGGCCCGCTACGTCTACGAGACGGTGAAGCGGTACAAGCCCGGGGGCGTCCTGGCCACTCAGCGGGGCTGGCCGGCCGGCACCGGCGTCTCTCACTGGGAGATCTGGAACGAGCCCGACTGGTCCTTCTTCTGGGGGGGCTCCCCGGAGCAGTACTACCGGCTCCTCCAGGTAGGCTATCAGGCGGCCAAGCAGGCCGATCCCACCAATACCGTCATGATTGGGGGCCTGGCCACCTACTTCAACCCGGACTGGTTCCCTCGCCTCCTGGACGTGATGTCCGCCGACCCGAAGCAGCCCGAGAGGGCGGCCAACAACTACTACTTCGACGCCGTGGCCGTCCACTTCTACAGCCGTAGCGCCGACGCCCTCGATCACCTGCAACGCGCTCGGGGCTTGCTGGCCGCCCACGGCCTGGGACAGCCCCTGTGGGTGACCGAGTCGGGGGTGCCGGTGTGGAACGACTATCCCGGCCCCCAGGAGGACCCCGCCAGCCCCTACCGGGCCACCACCGAGGAGCAGGCCGCCTACATCATCCAGGCCCACGCCTACGCCTTCTACTCCGGGGCCCAAGTGGTCTTCCATTTCCAGCTGCACGACGACTGCGGCAATGGGCCCACCGCTCGCGACGCCTACGGCCTCTACCGCAACCAGGGTGACGCCGCCTGCTACCCCTCCGACGCCGCCTCCCGCCCCTCCCTCAAGGCCTACCGCACCGCCGCCGCCCAGTTCGAGGGGGTGGAACCCCTATGGCGCCAGGTTCCCAACGGCGACCACGAGCAGATCGCCTTCTATCGTCCCAGCACCGGCCACCGGCTGATCGTGCTCTGGGCCACCCAAGGCCACGACGTGGACGCGGTGATCCCGGCAGCGGGCGGGGTGGCCACCCTGGTGGACGTCTACGGGAACGTGAGTAGCCTCAGCCCGCAGAACGGGGCCTACACCATCCACTTGCCGCGGGCCACCAACCGCAACCTCCCGGGATCGAGTGAGTACATGATCGGGGGTCTGCCCTTCATCCTGGTGGAGGCCGCCCCTCGCATCGTGGCCCGAGAGTTGGTGATTAACGGCAGCTTCGCCGGGGGCCTGAACGGGTGGCTGAGCATGGGGAGCACTCCCCCTCGGCTGAGCCAATCCTGTCCCAGTGGGCAGTGCCTGGTCCTGGGAGAGCAGTTCCAGCCTGACCCCAACCCGGCCATGAACGGGGCCGGCAACTCCACCGTCTACCAGGAATTGGTGGTGGACCCGGGGATGACGGCGCCCACCCTGCGCTTCTCCTACCGCCTACAGTCGGGGGAGTCCCAGTCGGGGAAGGACTGGTTCGAGATGATCGTCATTGACCAGGACGCCCCGGACGGCCCCCTGGCCACCTACCTGATCCCGCCCCGGTCGCTATATCAGACCTGCGCCTGGACCCGGGCCACCTACGACCTGACCGCCTGGAGGGGGAAGCGCATCCAAGTGGTGTTCAACCTCTACCAGTCGTCAGCCGAGAACCCCACCCTGGCCTACCTGGACGACGTGAGCCTGAACGAGAGGATGTACAGCGTGATACTGCCCCTCATTGGGCTGGGCAGGGGGGAAGGTAGTGGGAGTGGATAGTGGTTAGTGGGGGAAGCGGGGAGCGTGGGCACCGTCCACCCAGTCCACCCAACTCCACCCGGAGGGCTCTGCCCTACCCCACCCGCCTCGCCGTGACGATAGTGCGGTGGGTGTTGTTGTTGTAGGGCCAGCAGGTCACCAGGGTGAGGCGCTCCTCGCCCACCGGGCCGATCCAGCGGGCATTCTCTCGCCGGACCTCCAGGGGCATGCCTTTCTCCGGCAGCACCAGCACCTCGATGACCTCGTACTCAAAGGGGAGGTCGCCGGCGTACACGGTGATCGGGGCCCCGGGCTGGAGGGTGACGATATCGCGGAAGATCTCCCCGGAGATGTTATGGTGCCCGGATAGGACCATGTTCTCCGGCTCCCCCGGCTTGGCGGAGGTCTTGTGCCAACCGGCAGCGAAGTCGGCCACGTCCCACACCGCCAACAGAGTCCCGTCCACCGTCTCCTCGT
>JBBQIE010000576.1:0-2482 GCA_038324625.1 Anaerolineae bacterium
GACGTTGGTCTGCAGCAGGAGAACGGCGGGCCTCTGGCGGTCATGCTCGACCGGGACTACCAAGAAGCGATCTCCTGCCTGCGCCGCCAGTTTGGGGCAGTGGTGGCCCCAGGTCTCATCAGTACCACCGAAGGAGCCCTCGAGGCTGGTCAGACCTTTCGGCAGGCCGGGGTGGACGCGGTGGTGCTGGTTCATCTGGTTTGGAGCGAGGATCAGCCTCTCATCGCGCTATTGGAGGCACTCTCGGGTCTGCCCATACTGCTCTGGAACCGGCATCCCACGGGAGCGCTTCCCCCTCACTTGAGCACGGACGATCTCTTCCGCTTCAGCGGCACGGTGGGAGCCCTCCAGGGGAGCGCCGTTCTTCAGGAGCGGGGGCTTAACCCGCCCCTTCTCTCCGGCGCCCCCGATGACCCGGACCTGGCCGCCGAGTGGGGCCAGTACGATACTGCTTTGCGTGTCCGCCGTGATCTTCGCGGCCTGACTGCCGGCCGTATCGCCGGCACCTGTGAGGTCATGACCGGTACCCGGGTGGATACAGAAGCCCTGCTGAAGCAGTTCGGCGTGCAGCTGAAGGAGATCAGCGCCGAGAGCTATGCTCTGGCCTGTGCCGCCGTCAGTGGAGAGCGGGCTCGGTCCCTGGCTGCCGACCTCGGCCGCCGCTTCGAGGTGAAGGGAGTCTCCGGGGAGAGCCTGGAGCTGGCCTGTCGGAACACCCTGGCTCTGGACGACTTGGTGGTGGAACACGATCTGGGTTTGTTGGCGATCCAGGACCTGGACGAGGAACTCCACCGTCTCGTAGGAATACGTCCCTGCCTATGCCCTCCTCAGGCTGCCTCGCGCGGAGTGGCCTTTGGGATGGAGAGCGATCTCAACGCCACTTTGGGCATGTTGGCGGCCATGCAGATCACCGGGATCCCCTGCATGTACACCGAGGTCTTCACCTTCGACCCACGCGAGAACCTCCTGCTGATGGGCCACGCCGGGGTTCACGACCCCCGCCTGGCCTCTGAGTTTGGAGTAACTATCGTGCCTGATTTTGAGTACTGCCACGCCGACGTCTTTGAGGGCGCCTGGCAGGAGTTCGTCCTCACCCCGGGGCCGGTGACCTGTCTTAACCTATACGACACCCGCCCCGGCTATCGGCTGACCGTGTTTGAGGGGGAGTCCATTGGTGACCCCCGGCGCTTGCAGGGCTTTGCTCACGCCCTGGTAAGGCCGGACCGGGACGTGTACCTGCTTCTTCCCGAGTTGTTGGCCCTGGGGATGACCCAGCATTTCGCCGTGGCCCCGGGCCGGATCGCCGATGTTTTGGAGAAGTGGTGTCGGGTGAGTGGTGTCGAGTTCGTCCGCATGGGGGTGAAATAAGTGACCGGGAAAGAGAGAGTGCTGCGGGCCTTGGCGGGGGAGAAAGCCGACGTGGTGCCGGCCTTTCCTCATTGGTGGGGGGTGTACAAGCTGGACATTCTCGGCCTCGATCCCCGGCTCTTCCCGACCCTGGGTGGAACCCGTCTGGCGGAGATTGACGCCCACTTCTATCAGACCTTCCAGCCGGACCTTATCCACCTGGGTGGGGGCGCCTCTCGCGAGGTCCGGGACCGTCCGGTGGTGTCCGAGGGAGAGGATCTCTACCTGCTAAACCCTGAGACTGGAGAGCGCAACCGCCTCCTGCCCAGTTGGACCATTGACTGGGGCCGTCCCAAGGCGCGGAGGCTCCAGCTCTCCTCACGGGCCGAGATTGACGACTACGTGGCCGGGCATTACCCCACCCAGGACAGGATCCTCGCCTCGGGCACCTACGACCACGTGGTGGAAATCCTGCGCCGTTTCGGCGACAAGGCCCTCGTGGCCATGAACCTGGGCTCACCGGTCTGTGCCGTCTTCGATCCCGATGGCCCCTTGGGCTACGCCCAAGCCTTGATCGCCCTGGCGGAGCAGCCGGCCCTGATGGAGTACCTCATCGGCCGCAGCTACGAGGGCTACCTGGAACACGCTAAGGCCCTGGCCGCCATCGGCTGCCATGCCCTGATCAGCTCCGAGGCCTATGTGGCCGCCGATACGGTGGCTCCCGGCATGTTCGAGTCCCTGATCTATCCCATTTACCGGGACTTTAACCGAAAGGTGGCCCAGTTGGGTGTCCTTCCCTTCATCTACTTCATGGGGAACATCGGTCCTCTGGTGCCCTTACTGAAGGACGTCAACATCAAGGCCCTGATGGTGGAGGAGCCCAAGAAGGGCTTCGACGTGGATGTGGTGCGAATCAAGCAGGAGCTGGGAGATAGCCTCTGCCTGGTGGGCAACGTGGACAGCGTCGAAGTCATGCTTCGAGGCAGTCCGGCCGACGTGGAGCGGGCGGTGGCGGCGCAGTTGCCGGCAGCCAAGAACGGTGGGTTCATCATGAGCACCGGGAGCCCGCTGACGGTGGACACTCCGATGGACAATGTCTACGCTTTCATGCGGGCTGCCCGCGGGCCGGTGCCAT
>JBBQIE010000577.1:0-2475 GCA_038324625.1 Anaerolineae bacterium
GGTCCCTGAAGGTGAAGGCGCAATGGCCGGCGCAGTGGCCGGGGGTGTCCAGCACCCCGAAGGTGACCTCTCCCACGGTGAGGGTGTCGCCCTCGCCCACGACGGTCTCCACCGGGCAAGCGCGAAAGACGTAGGCCGGATCGTAGAGGCCGGCACGCTTGGCCGCCCCCATGCTGATCATCTCCTCGTCCCCGTTGCGTAGGGCCTGGGCCGTGTGCTCCGTGGCCACTACCGAGAGCCCCAGGCGGTCATGCAGGTCGGCGGCCCCGCCACTATGGTCGGCGTGCTTGTGAGTGATGAAGAGGTGGCTGACCCTCTCCGGGTCCAGCCCATCGGCGCGTAGGTTGGCCAGGATCAGGTCGGCGCCCTCCCCGCCAACCCCGGCATCCACCAGCACCACCGGCCCGCCGCAGTCCACGGCGTAGACGGTGCAGTCGCTGGGATGGGAGATGAAGAGGCCGTTGGCCCCGCTCCCCACCAGGTAGACTCGGTTCGTCAGTTTCATGGTTTCCTCCTCAGGGCTGCCTGCATTTGGCGGTGGTGCCTCAGGCTGCCATTAAGGCAGGAGGGTGTCAATGCGTTCGGGTGTACGGGTCGGAGGGGTCAGACCAGTCGGGCGGGTCGGACGGATAGGGCGGCCGAGCTTCCCGGTGCCCTTTCGCTCCGGCCTATGGGGGTGGCTATAATCAACCCAGCACCCGTGGCACCATAGTCAGCAGTCATGAAAGGTGTGTGCAATGTCCAGAGTGATCCTCTACACCGGGAAGGGCGGGGTGGGCAAGACCAGCATCGCCGCCGCCACCGGGCTGCGCTGCGCCGAACTCGGCCTGCGCACCATCGTGGTGAGCACCGATGCCGCTCACAGCCTCTCCGATTCCCTCGATCTCGACATCGGCCCGGAGCCGATCTCCCTGGTCCCCAACTTCTGGGCCCAGGAGATAGACGTCCTGCACCAGATGGGCAAGCACTGGAAGAACGTCCAGGAGTACCTGGCGACCCTCTTCTCCTGGCGGGGCATGGACGAGGTGATCGCCGAAGAGGTGGCCATCATCCCCGGGATGGAGGAGTTGGCCAGCCTTCTGCAAATCATCTACCTCCAGGAGTCGGGCGACTACGACGTGGTGATCGTGGACATGGCCCCCACCGGGGAGACTCTCCGCTTCCTGGCCTTCCCCGAGGCGGCCAACTGGTACCTGGAGCGCATCTTCCCCCTCCAGCGACAGGCCATGCGTCTGGCTCGCCCCTTGCTGCGGACCATCACCGACATGCCCATGCCCGACGACAAGATGTTCGACGCCGTCTCCACCCTGATGGAGGACATGTCCCGAATGCGGGGTATGCTGGCAAACCCGGACATCTCCTCGGTGCGGGTGGTCCTCAACCCGGACAAGATGGTCATCAAGGAGGCCCAGCGCACCCTCACCTACGTCACCCTCTACGGCTTCCCCATTGACGCCGTGGTCTGCAACCGGGTCATCCCCGAGGAGGTGATGGACCCTTACTTCGACGAGTGGAAGCGCTCCCAGACGGAGAACCTACAGTTCATTGAGGAGGCCTTTTCCCCCATCCCCCTCTTCCAGGTGCCCATGTTCCCGCGGGAGGTGGTGGGCCTGGACATGCTGCGGCGCTCGGCGGCGGCCGCCTTCGGGGACTCAGACCCTTCGCAAGTGTTCCACCGGGGCCGGCTGTACGAGGTGACCAAGGCCGGCGGCCGATACCGTCTGGCACTCAGCCTGCCCTTGACCTCACGGGAGGCCATTGACCTCACCCGCAAGCGGGAGGAGTTGATCATCCGCATCGGCAGCCACAAGCACAACCTCATGCTGCCCGACTCCCTGGCCCGACTGCCGGTGCAGGGGGCCCGCTACGAGGGAGACGCCCTGGTCATCACCTTCACGGCCGGTGCCGATGGCGGCTGAGCCGGTCTGGCGGCGCTATCTCACCGACTACAACGAGGGCCTGGGCCTGGTCTACGAGCGCCTGGTGCTCAACGACTACCTCGAGGCACTGCGGGAGCGGTTCGGGCTGGAGAGGGTGCTGGAGGCGCCCCTCTACGGCATGGCCGGCGTCTCCGGGATCAACAGCGTCCACCTGGCCCGCCTGGGCTGCGAGGTGACTCTGGTGGACCAGAATGAGGAACGACTGGCCGGGGTGCAGCGCATCTGGGGGGAGCTGGACCTGGCGGGGCGGTTTGTCCTCAATGCCGAGATGCGGGAGTTGCCCTTCCCCGACCGCTCCTTCGACTTGGCCTGGCAGTGGGCCGGCCTCTGGTACCTGGAGGACC
Source organism: Anaerolineae bacterium (assembly GCA_038324625.1). GTDB lineage: Bacteria > Chloroflexota > Anaerolineae > DRVO01 > DRVO01 > JBBQIE01. Next base: position 2,285 of record JBBQIE010000577.1, read on the forward strand.
CGGCGGCCCTGCTCCGGGAGCTGTGCCGGGTATCCTCCCGGTTGGTCTTCACGGCTATGCCCAATCCCCGGCAGCCGGGCTACCTCTTGCGCAAGCACGTGGCCGAGCCCGAGTTCTTCCACACCGTGGACGAAGCCTGGACGGATATCGGCCGGGCGCGGGAGGTGATCGAGAGCCAAGGGTACCGCGTG
>JBBQIE010000578.1:0-2464 GCA_038324625.1 Anaerolineae bacterium
TATGAGGCGATAGTGCCAGTAGCCGTTCATGTAGTGCATGAAAACCACGGCCGGCTTGTCACCGGCGCTCAGGTACTTGGCCGCCATCATGTACTCGTAGTCGTTCTGGTGTCGGCCATGATGGAAGAAGGCCTCGGCGCCGTTGAAATCCTCGTAGGGGCCCAGCTTCTGGATGTCCCGTGCCACCCTCCAGGATCCGGGGGGCCAGTTGCCCCCGTTGAGGAAAATGACCCCGTCGGGGTTCATCTCCTTCACCACGGCGCGGGCGTCCGCCAGGAAGCGGGCCATGGAGTCCTCGCGGAACTCAATGAACTCCCGCCACAGGGGATCGCGCCAGTCCTCGTGGGGGAGGTCGGCGCCGTGCAGCTCGCGGAAGCGGGCCCGGCAGGAGTCGCAGTAGCAGCAGTCGGGATAGACGACCGGGCCATCCAGGAAGACGCCGTCAATGCCGGTCTTCATGGCCTCGCGGATCATGGTGAAGGCCCAGTCGCGCCAGGGAGAGTTGACGCAGAGGGTGGTGCCGTTGCCGTAGAGGGGGTGCAGTCGGCCGTAGGACTCGCCGGTGGAGGTGATCTGCTCCCAACCCGGGTGTTGGTCGGCGAAGTCGTAGGCGAACCAGTGCATGTTCAGATAGGAGAGCACGTGGATGCCGTACTGGTGGGCGTGGGGGACGTAGGAGCGCAGGTAGTCGAAGTCGCCGTAGCCGGGCCAAGTCTCGAACTCGGGGGTCTGGAAGCTGGTGAGGTAGGCGCGGCCCTCCCAGCCGAAGGAGCCCATTACCCACTCGCAGTTGATGCGCCAGTCCTCCCAGCGGGAGCGGGCCATCTCCGCGAAGTCGGCGTTCTTGAGGGAGTCGAAGTCGGGGGCGTTGTCCACTCGCAACATGCGCACCGGTTTGAGCCACCACTGGTCGGGCATTGGTTGTCTCCTTGGGGATGTCGGAGGGATGTTCTCACGCCAAGACGCCAAGCGGCAAAGTGAGTGTTGGGAGAGGGCCTGGCGTCTCGGCGCCTTTGCGTGAGACTCCCCTTCCTAGAGGCTCCAGGGCTCCGTGGAGAGGCCGAACTGCTCGCACAGCCACTGATAGGCCGCCACCATAGATTCCTCGGTGGGCTGATGGCCGGTGGCGTGATCGAAGCAGCCGATGTTCTCTTCCTTGCCGTACACGGCATAGGCCGCCCGAGCCGCGTTCAGGTATTGCCAACTGGCGGGGCCGTCATACAGGCCGGCGATCAGCAGGTAGGGCCGTGGCGCCATCAGGGCCAACAACTGGTGGTGGGCCAGGCCGCCCATGCCCTCGGCGAGCTTCCTGCCCAGGTACCAGGGGTCTTGCCAGTTGGTGAAGGAGTAGCCGATCCCCAGATCGGAGGCGATGGTGGCCTTGATCCGGTCGTCCAGGCAGCCGTTGTAGGTGGCCATCTTGCCGCCGAGGGAGTGGCCGATGATGAGGACGCGCTCGGGGTCCAGGTTCGGCTGGGCCAGGAGCAGGTCGGTGGCCAGGCGGGTGTCCGCCACCAGCTTGCCCATCCCCGTCCATTCCGGGTTGTCCCCGAGGACCTTGGCGGCGCCGGCGTGCCACCAGGCGAAGGAGGCATCGCTCTTCGGGTCGGGGACGGTGTTGTAGGGGAAGGCCTCGACGCAGGCGACCACGAAACCGTGCTCGACCAGGTGACGGCCGAACTGGGTGGTGCGCCTCTCGGTGAGGGGCTCACGAGTCTTGAGGTCGTAGCCGGCCATCCGGTCCGGGTCGTAGAAGGGGACGATGGCCCCCGGACGAGGGGAAGTGCCGGCGCCCTCGGGCTCCAGGATCAAGACCTGCTGTCGGGTTTCGGGGCTGTTGGGCTGGCGGTAGAGGGTGGCGCGGCAGTGAGGGAGGTCGAAAGAATCCACCATCTCGGGGGCGGTGTCGAAGGGCGGGTAGGAGGGGGAGCCCAGCATCTCCAGCCAGCGGGCGCGCAGTTCCCGGCGTCGCTGTTCCCAGAGGGCGAGCGATGGCGTCTCAGCGGGGCTGAAGAGGGGGTCCAGGCCCTGGTCGGGACCTAGATCGGCGTAGGGCGGAGTGCTCAAGCGGGCGGCGATGTCGGCCATATCGGCCTCCTAAGGGATGATGCCCGTCCGCAGCCGTCTAGCTCTAGAGGTCTCCCATACCTTTAGGGTCTACGGCTTGGCCCCAGCGGCCCAGGGCGTAAGCCCGCAGGCGGCGCCAGAGGCGGCGGGACCAAGAGCGGGCGGCGGCCAGGCGGTAGCGGGCGCGGTAGTATTGCAGGCGGATCATGCTGGGAGGAGCGGCGGGGACTTTGTCCCAACGGAGGGCCGCAGAGCCCCAGGTGAGCCCGGCACCGAAGCCGACCAGGACCACCAGGTCATTCTCCAGGATGCGCCCGTCCTCCACCGCCCGGCAGAGGGCGATGGGGATGGAGGCGCTCCCGGTGTTGCCGCACCACTCTAGGGTCTCCATCACTCG
>JBBQIE010000579.1:0-2464 GCA_038324625.1 Anaerolineae bacterium
CCGGGGATGGTGAAGTTCTGGGTGCCGGCCCTGATCCCGGCCTTGTCTGCCGGCCCGCCGGGGGTTACTGCCTCAACCAGGGCTCCCTGGGTCGAAGGAAGTCCCAGCAACTCGGCGGTGACCGAGTCCAGGCCTAGGCCGGTGACGCCGATGTAGGGATGGACATAGGTGCCGGTGGAGATGAGCGAGGGCACCACCTTCTTGACGGTGTTGACCGGGACCGCGAAGGCGATGCCGGAGAACTCACCGGTCTGGGAGTAGATGCTGGTGGTCACCCCGATCACCGCGCCGTCCACGTCAAGAAGCGGGCCACCGGAGTTGCCGGGGTTCACTGGAGTGTCCATCTGGATGATGTGCGGGAGGGAGAAGCCGCTAGCTTGGCGAGTGACCCGCCCGATGGCGCTGACGATGCCGCTGGTCATGGTGCGCTGGAAGCCAAAGGGGTTGCCGATGGCGATGGCCGTCTGGCCCACCCGGACCGCCGATGAATCTCCGAGAGGGAGAGGCACCAAGGAGCCGGCGGGCACATCTACCTTCACTACCGCCAGGTCGCTATCCGGATCGGTTCCCACCACGGTAGCCGGGACCTGCAATCCATTCTCGAACTGGACGAGGACTTCGGTAGCTCCCTCCACCACGTGGTTGTTGGTGACCAGGTGGCCATCGGCGTCCCAGACCCAGCAGGACCCGGAGGCTATGCCCAATCCGGTACTGGTGGTCTTCTGGACCTGGATGAAGTCTATCGAGTTGCTGGTGCGGTCATATAGATCCGACAGGACGACATCGCGGGCCTTGAGGTCCGCCACGGCTTGGCTCACGGAGATCGCCGAGGTCGGTTGGGCCACGGGGGGAGCAGTCGTCGGCGCTGGAGTGGCGGTTGCTGCCGGAACCCGGACGGACACGGCGGCGGTTGGGGTTGGCGTGGGGCTCTGGCCGAACAGGTCAATGCCCAAGGGGGCGCAGGCGAGGAGGGCGAGGAACGCGACGATCACGAAAGCGCGACTCAGTAGCTTCGACATAGAGTGCCTCCCATAACGACTAACTGGCTGCAAACACCGGAACCTGAGAGGAGTGGAGGAGTGCCATTAAGGCCCACCGACCAGAGGGCTGGTGCCCTGGGCGATCTCCCGCGGAGCGGTTTCCTTCAACTTCCACTTAGTATCAGTTATACACCCAGCGCTCTCGCCCGCCAACTTGTCCGTCAGTCGTCGAGCAAAGGCTTTCGAGCTCAGATTGCGCCACACGACGGAAGGGAGGGCCGCGGCAACTTCCGCGTGCCCTCCCCCGCGCGGTTCGGCATGGCCGGTTAGGTACGCCGGCCGTGATGCGGGAACACTACGTTACGCCGTCGCGGCGGCAACCGGCAGGGCCAGGGAGGTGTTGCCACCTCGCATCTCGCCCATTCGGGGCATGCCGCCGCGCCGCCCCATGTCGCTGCCTCTATCCCTGAGGCCGGGAGTGAAGGGATCGGTTAGGGTGAACGGGGCCATGGACTTGGCTCGGGCGAGCAGCCATTCTGCTTGGGCTTCGGTGATCTGCCCATTCTCCAGGGCCTGGTTGATGGCCTGTTCCTGAACGGCGACCAGCGCCTCCGACAGAGTCTGACCGCTCACGCCCTTTTCAGTGGCGATGTCGGCCAAGGTCTTGCCCGCCGCTCGTTCGGTCTGGATCTCCTCCGGCGTCATGCCCAGGGCGTCAGCCACGGCCTGGATGGCGTCGGCACCGAAGCCGATCCCATCTGGTCGCGGACTTCGCGCCACGTGATTTGGGCCGCTGAGCCCTCTGGCTTCCAGATTGGCGAGCATCTCGTCCGCCTGGGCCTGAGTGATGCATCCGGCCGCCACTTGGGCATCGAGTTGCTCCCGGGCGGAGGCGAGCAGGGCATCGCTCAACTGCTGCTCGGTCAGACCCTTGTCGGCGGCGATGTCGGAAAGGGTCTTCCCGGCGGCGATCTCCGCCCGGACCTCGGCCGGGGTCATGCCGAGAAGATCGGCAATGCCGTCGGTTTCCAGCTTGGAGAAGGCGGACGGGCCGTGCCGTCCTGGGGCAATGCACGCTGTCGCCTCCGACGCCTCAGGGGTAGGCTCCTGAGCGAGCACGATGCCGGCCGTCAGTAGGCCCGCGGTGATCAAAGCCAGCAACACCGCGGGTATGGCGATTCTCTTCCTCATCTCGTAACCTCCATCTTCCTTACTTGTGCCGTGCGGAGCCTGCCGTGCTTGCAGGTTGGCCGAATTGTAGAGGACGGACATGCAGAACTGATGAAGGCGAGATCAGCACCCGGTCAGGTTCTCCGTCGGCCGGTTCCAGCGGATCGCTCTTGCCTCAGGGCCCATCCGATGCCATGCTGTTGGCCATCGAAAGGGTCAGCGCCACCCGCGCGGACTCTCAGGCGGCAGCCCGACGAGATTGGTCTGGTGGCGGAAAGCGCCGCCTTGGTTGGTTGTCGGAGTGCTACTCGTTT
>JBBQIE010000580.1:0-2460 GCA_038324625.1 Anaerolineae bacterium
TTGATTCTGGCCGAGTGCGGTACCCTCTCGCTGGTCTACGCCCTGGCCGGCGGCCGGAAGGCCCACGGGCGAGCCCTGCGCTCCGCCGGTTTCTACGCCCTCCTCTTCCTGCCCGCCTACACTGCCCAGGCCCACTTCGACAGCCTCCCGGTGTTCCTCATGCTCCTTGGGCTTTGGCTCGCCCTCAGCGGCCGCTGGGCCCTGGCCGGGCTGGCCACCGGGCTCGGGGTCATGACCAAACTGCTGCCGGCCCTGGTTCTGCCCGTGGGCCTGCGGCGCCTGGCCCCCGATCTGCTCCGATCCTGGCGCCCTCTTCTCACCGCGCCGGCGTTCCGCTACGCCCTGGCTTTCCTGATCGCGGTCCTCCTCATCGCCACGCCCTTCCTCTATCGGAATCCGCGCCTGCTCCTCGCCCCCCTGGACATCCAGCGCCTCCGCCCTCCCTGGCAGACGGTGTGGGCCCTGCTGGACGGCTACTACGGCTTCGGCGTCGCCCCCGGCGACGTGCGCGACCTAACGGTGCTGGAGCGGCCCGCCTGGGAGGGGCGGGTGCCCTACGGGGCCCTGAACCTGGCCCTGGTGGCCCTGTATGCCTGGCTCTACCTCAAGCGGGCCGACTGGCCAAGCCGGAAGACGGCGGTGGCCTTCACCGGCCTGAGCCTGGTCCTCCTCTTCGAGTTCAGCAAAGGGTGGAGCCCCCAGTACCTCCTCTGGCTGCTGCCCCTCCTGGCCGTGCTCTGGCCCGGTTGGCGGGGGGCCGCCTACGCCCTGTCCCTCACCGCCGTCAACTACCTGGAGTCGCACGGGTTCTTCATCCTCCTGCCCGAGGCTCGGTGGCTGTTGGTCTTCACCACCGTGGCTCGGGCGGTGCTCCTAGCCCTCCTGGCCGGCACCCTGGTCTTGGAGTACCTGGATCTCCAGGAGCGGCACCGCCGCTGGTGGAGGGGCCTGGCCATGGCCCCGGCCGCCCTGACCCTCGTGGCCTTGCCTCTGCTGACCGGGCCCCTGCTTCACGCCTACACTGAGAGCCGCTACCGGGTGGAACCGGCCCGCCCAGCCGTCGAGGCCCTGGCCGCCGAGGCCGCTCCGGGAGCGGCAGTCTACTTCCTGCAACCGCCGGACCTGGAGCGCTTCTACCCTCACCTCCACCGCTCGATGCGTCTCCGCACCCTGGACGAGCGGGCCCCCGACGGCGATCTCGTCCGGCACCTGGAGGAACAACTGGTCGCCGGCGACCCGGCGGAGATTTGGCTGGTGCAGCCGGTGGACGGGGATTTCCCCCTGGCCGAGGCCGCCCACGCCGCCCTCGACGGCCTGACCTACCCCCTGGGAGAGTCAGTCGTCGGCCCCTATCGCCTGAGCCGTTGGCTGCCCCGGTGGACCCTTCGCCAAGACGGCTTGCCCGTAGTCTTCAGCGAGAGCATCGCCCTCCTGGGCCGGCGGGCCGAGGCTTCGGGCGATAGCCTAGCCGTTACCCTGGCCTGGCAGGCTGTCGCCCCCCTCTCTGCGCCGCTCTCCGCCTTCGTCCACCTCGCCCCGGAGGGATCCCCGCCCGCCGCTCAGGACGACGGCCCGCCCGCCTGGCCCTGGCCGGAGGGAGAGATCGTGGCCGACCGGCGCGCGTTCTCGACCCTCGGCCTGCCCCCCGGCGCCTACCGCCTCACCGTCGGCCTCTACCACCCGGACACCGGGGACCGTCTGACCCTGTCCGACGGCTCCGACCACTTGGACCTGGCCACGGTGGAGATCGGCCGCGACGGCACGGTGACCCTCCGATGACGTCCGACCCCCGCCATCGCCATGCCGTGGGCCTGGCCCTATTCCTTTTCCTGCTCAGCCTCTACCTGCTCAACTACAGCGGCGTGCCCCATTCCAGCGACGGCATCGCCATGCTGGCCACCACCGAAAGCCTGGTCCGCCGGGGCGAGCTGGACATGAACGCCTACCGGTGGATGGGCCTCCAGCAGGGCTCCTTCGGCCCGGACGGCGACCTCTACTCCCGCAAGGGCATGGGCCAGAGCCTCTTGGCTGCTCCGTTGGCCGGTCTGGGGCTGCGGCTGCCCGCCCTGGGCCTGATTCGAGGGGCCATGCTCCTCGGCCCCTTGGTGGGGGCAGCCACCGCCCTGGGCCTCTACTGGGCCATCCTCCTGCTCGGGTACCGGACCGGCACGGCCCTGGCCGTGTCCCTCATCCTGGGGCTGGCAACCCCGGTGCTGCCCTACAGCAAGTACTTCTTCAGCGACCCCCTCACCGGGCTGGCGCTGCTGGGAGCCTTCATCGCCTTTCTCCTCTACCGCCGGAACCCCCGAGCAGCCTCGGCCGTCGCCTGTGGGGCCCTCCTCGGCTTCGCCGCCCTCACCCGCACCACCAGCCTGGCCCTGGTACCGTTGTTTGGGCTGGGGCTGTACCTAACCCCCCCAAGCGGCAGGCGCTTCGCTTCTGCCTATTGCGCCAGGCGCT
>JBBQIE010000581.1:0-2455 GCA_038324625.1 Anaerolineae bacterium
GTCCCGACGCCGTGCTGTGTATGAATGCCGGGGTCCGCCTGGCAGTGGAGGGCTCGCCGGTTCTCGAGGACCTGCAAGCCCTATCGGACTCGGGCACCGACATCCTCCTCTGCGGTACTTGCCTCGACTTCCTCGGCCTCAAGGACAAAGTCTCGGTGGGACGAATATCCAACCTGTATACCCTGGCCGAGATGCTCCTCGGCGCCGCGAGGGTGGTGCGAATGTAGTCCCACCTGGCGGAGACAGGCTCCGAATGGGAAAGACAGCAAGAGGGCGGAGAACCGCAGTGGTTCATCGCCCTCTCACTGTCACCGCCTCGGGCCGGCGGCGTTACACCACCGCCCCGGCCAAGGTCACCGCATCGGCGCCCTGAGGCTGGAACACCAGCTCCTCGCCCTCCAGGTCCACCAGCACCTGGCTGCCGGGGGTGATGTCACCCCGGAGCAAGCGAATGCTCAGCGGACTCTCCAACAAGCGCTGAAGCGCTCGCCGGAGGGGACGCGCCCCGAACTGGGGATCGAATCCCTTCTCCGCTAGCCAGTCCTTGGCCGCCTCGGTCAGGTGCAGGCCGACTTGCTGTTCCGCCAGCCGGTCCTGGATCTCCCGCATCTGCAGCTCGATGATCTGGCGCACGTGCTCCCGAGTCAGACCGTGGAACAGAATCACCTCGTCAACTCGGTTCAAGAACTCCGGCCTGAAGGTGCGCTTGAGACCCTCGTCCGCCGCCTCCTGGCTCACCACGCTCTGGATCGGCGCCTCGCCGACCCGGAACCCCAGAGCCCCGCCTTTCTTCAGGTAGTCGGTGCCCACGTTCGAGGTCATCACGATCACCGTGTTCCGGAAGTCCACCGTCCGACCGTGGCCATCGGTGAGCCGACCATCGTCCAGGATCTGGAGTAGGGCGTTCCAGACCTCGGGATGGGCCTTCTCGATCTCGTCGAACAAGATCACCCGGTAGGGCCGCCGTCGAACTGCCTCGGTGAGCTGGCCACCCTCATCGTAGCCCACGTACCCGGGCGGGGAACCGATCAGGCGAGCCACGGTGTGCCGCTCCTGGTATTCGGTCATGTCCACCCGAATGAGGGCATCATCGTCGTCGAACATGAACTGGGCCAGGGCCCGGGCCAGCTCCGTCTTGCCCATGCCTGAGGGCCCCAGGAAGATGAAGCTGCCGATGGGCCGCCGCGGATCCTTGAGCCCCGATCGGGCCCGGCGGATGGCATCGGCCACCGCTGATACCGCCTCTTCCTGCCCCACGATCCGCTGGTGCAGATGGCTCTCCATGTCCACCAACCGCTCGCTCTCCGTCTTCAGCATGGTCGCCACCGGGATGCCGGTCCAACTGGCCACCACTGCGGCGATGTCCTCCTCGGTGACTACCTCGTCCAGATTCTTGTCCTTCAGCCACTCGGAGTAGCGCCCATCGAACTCGCCTTGGAGCTGGAGCCGTTTGGCCTTGCACTCCGCCGCCCGCTCGTAGTCCCGCCCCGCCCAGGCCTCCTCCTCGGAGGCGGTCAGCTGCATCAACTCTTGGCGCATGGCCTTGAGCTCGCCGGGCATACTGAACATGGCGATGCGCACCCTTGCCCCCGCCTCGTCCATCAAGTCAATGGCTTTGTCGGGCAGGCGGCGGTCCTGCACGTAGCGGTGCGAGAGCCGGGCCGCCGAGTCGAGGGCGTCATCGGTGATGGTCACCTTGTGATGCTCCTCGTACCGATCCCGCAGGCCGTGGAGCATTTCGATGGTCTCCTCGGCCGAGGGCTCCTCCACGTAGACGGGGGCGAAGCGCCGCTCCAGGGCCGCGTCTCTCTCGATATACTTCCGATATTCGTCCAGAGTGGTGGCCCCCACGCAGCGCAGGTCCCCGCGGGCCAGGGCCGGCTTCAGCATATTGCTGGCGTCTATCGCCCCCTCCGCCGCCCCGGCGCCCACGAGGGTGTGAAGCTCATCAATGAACAGGATCACCTGTCCCTGAGCCTTCTCCACGTCCTCCAGAGTAGCCCGCATCCGCTCCTCAAACTCCCCTCGGAACCGGGTGCCGGCGATCATGCTCCCCAAGTCCAGGGAGTAGACCCGCTTGCCCATCAGAATCTCCGGCACGTCGCCGGCGGCAATCCGCTGGGCCAGCCCCTCGACGATGGCGGTCTTGCCCACACCGGCGTCGCCAATCAGAACCGGGTTGTTCTTGGTGCGCCGAGAGAGCACCTGCATCACCCGCAGGATCTCCCCTTGTCGCCCGATCACCGGGTCCAACCGGCCCTCGGCCGCGGCCGCCGTTAGGTCGCGACCATACTTGTCCAGGGCCTTGAAGCGTGGCTCCCCATCCTTCGCCTTCTTCTCCTCCCCCTTCCGGCGGGCCGCCAGAGCGGCGCCCAGCTTGGCCGAGGTCACCCCGGCGTCACCGAGAAGACGGGAGGCGGGAGTGTTCTTCTCCCGGCAGATGGCCAACAGCAGG
>JBBQIE010000582.1:0-2455 GCA_038324625.1 Anaerolineae bacterium
TTCCGACTGCCTCATCACCTGGGAGCCGGCTGGATCCGGGGAGCGCCCGGCTCTAAGTGTGTACAGCCATCAGCAAGAAGAATCGGGGCAGGAATACTTCCTGGCCCTGGTGACCCCGCCGGCCGGGGAGGTCGGGGCTGCCGTCCCCCGGGAGGTCATCGTCCTCCTGGATCGGTCTGGGTCCATGTCCGGGGCCAAGTGGGAGGCGGCCGATTGGGCCGTGCGTCGCTTCCTCGGCAGCCTCACCGATGGTGATTTCCTCAACCTCGGCCTCTTTCACGACACCACTCGTTGGATGGCTTCCTCCCCGGAGCCGGCCAATGCCGAGACCCTGGCGAAGGCGGAACAGCTTCTAACCGACACCAGCAATGGGGGGACGCAGCTGGGCAGGGCCCTGGAGCAGGCCCTGGGCCAGAAACGCCGAAAGGGCGCGCTCAGCCGGCACCTGCTGGTGATCACCGATGCCGAGGTCAGCGACGCCGGTCGCATCCTGCGGCTGGTGGACGACGAGTACCGTCGGAAGGACCTGCGACGGGTGAGTGTCCTCTGCATTGACTCCGCCCCCAACGAGCCCTTGGCCACCCGCATGGCGGAGCGGGGCGGAGGAGTGGCCAAGTTCCTCACCAGCTCCCCGGACGAGGAAGACATAACCGGGGCCCTGGATGGGGTGATGGACCAGTGGGCTCGGCCCTTGGCGGCGGGGATGCGCCTGGAAGTGAGGGGAACCGGTCTGGAGGTAGCGGGCCGCCAACCGGCGCCGGCGAGCCGGCCGGGCTGGGAGGCCGCCGACCTCGGGGACCTGCCGGCGGGCCGGAGCCTCTGGGCAGTGGGACGGGTGCAGTCTTCCGGCTCCGGGGCCGAATATGCCTTGACGGCGGAGGCGGGCGAGGTGTCCGGTGGCGAGGTGATGGCCTCACCGGGAGGGCCCTCGGTGGGCGCGGCGGCGCGGTCAGTTTTCGGGGCCCATCGGGTTCTGCTCTTGGAGTATCTCCGGGGGGCGCACTACGGCACCGACGAGCTGAAAGAGGAGCTACGGCGTTTGGGATACGACGCGGAGGCGGTGCTGTCCGGGACGCCGGGTAAGGTGTATCCGGAGAACGAGGAGGAGTCTCACCGGGAGTCGTTGCGGCGGCTGATCGTGGAGGAGGCGCTGTCTCACGGGGTGGCCTGTTCGGAGACGGCCTTCGTGGCCGTGCGCCACGAGGCGGGCAAGCGGATCGAGGGCACCGTGCCGGTGGCCAATGCCCTTCCCAAGGCCTGGTCGGACGCTTTCCTGATGCAGGTCAGGTCCGCCCCTGCTATCAAGGGGTACTTCACGGGATCGCCGGCATCGCGACAGAGCATGAGTCTCGGACTGGGAGCCAGGGTGCCGATGGCCGATCTCGGCGTGTCCGAGGCCGGACCCCCGGCCGGCGGTGAGGTGGTCCTGTTTGAGGGGGTCGTGCCTCAGGCGGGAGACATGCTGAAGCTTTTCAAGAGCACCCTTGGTGAGGGCCCTACCCTGCCGACCGGCCTGGCCAATGAGCTGGTCGTCGAATGGCTGGGAGAAGCTCCCGATCCGGCGGTCTTGGGTCGCGACGTGAGCGTGCTGATCTTCCTGAACGACATGGTGTCGCCGACGGTGAAGGTGAGCGTGGCCGACCTGATTCGAATGGGCGGCAGGCGTCCCATGAACCTGACGCTGCCCCCCGGCGCCTACTTCCAGGTACTATTGCATGATCGGGAGGGGCTCATGGCCGGGGTGGGGATGAAGCTGACTCTGGTTATGGGGTAGTTCAGGGCGAAGCGCTATCGGAGCCTCCTGGGGCGACCCGGCGCGAAATGACAGAGAGCGGCCGTAGGATCCAGGTGTAGAACACTCAGCCCAGGCTGGGTTGCATCCCGAGGCGACTGGCAGTGACCTGGAAACATCGGTTGACAATCGTCAACCGTCTTTGTAGGATGGACCGTAGTTCACCTTTTCGTTAGAGTTACAGAAGCTCGGTGGAGGGCTCGGTTTTTCGTACATACCCACGGTGGCTTCGCGAGACAACGGACCCTCGCGGGCAACGGGCCTGGTAGGGAGGTAGTCGATGGTGGAATCGCAGGATAGCGAGTCAGTCCTCTACCAACAGGTGGCGGAGGCTCTGAACAACCCTCAGTTGCCGCACATCTACTTCAACGGCTTCGTCAACTCCCTAGGGAGCGGGGACCTAATGATGATTCTCCAGAGGAATGGGCAGCCCGTAGCGGTGCTGAATACTTCCTACACTTTAGCAAAAACGCTCGCGGAGAAGGTGCATGACCTTATCGCATCGCTTGAGGCCGACACCGGCAACACGATCATGATCACCGATGACATCAATGAAGCGGTTCAGCGAAGGCAGGCTTCCCAAGGCGACCACGAAGGATCAGGCAATGGAAACCAGGGCTAACGCATCCCACTACGTTTCCGTTACTGCCGAGGACATCTCTT
>JBBQIE010000583.1:0-2454 GCA_038324625.1 Anaerolineae bacterium
CTATCCGGCCCACAAGGTGGGCTGGGGGGGGGGGGGGTTTGTTGTGGTTTGGGGGGGGTTGGTTTGTTTCCCCGTCTAATCGGCCCGGGGATCCGCCGGGGGGGTTATTCCTCCACCGGAGATAGCGCCCGAGTCAGCCGCCCCCGCGCGCGATTCCTTCTCTCTCTACCTTCGGGAGATCGCCCGGGTGCCGCTGTTGAACGCCGAGCAGGAGCTGGACCTGGGCCGTCGCATTGCCCTCGGCCAGAAGGCAGTGGAGGTCCTAGCCCGGTGCAGCGGAAACCCAGAACTCAACCACCCCTGTCGAGAGCAGATGGTGATCGCCGCTCTCGACGGTGAGGCCGCCCGCGCTCACCTGGTGCTGGCCAACCTCCGCCTGGTGGTGAGCATCGCCAAGCGCTATCTCCGCACCGGCCTCTTCCTGGGGGACCTAGCGCAGGAGGGCAACTGCGGGCTCATTCGGGCCGCGGAGAAGTTCGACTACCGCAAGGGCTTCAAGTTCTCCACCTATGCCACCTGGTGGATCCGCCAGGCCATCAGCCGATCCATCGTCGAGCATTCCCGCCCCATTCGTATCCCCGCCTACCTGGCCGATCAAGTCCGCAAACACGCCCAGCTCCGTCAGCAACTGCAACAGCAGACCGGTCGGGAACCGAGCGCGGAGGAGGTCGCCCTGGGAATGGGCCTCATCTCCGAAGAGGGCAAAGCCATCATCACCCAGGCGCGGCAGGAGGGAACCGACGTCCCCGCCGACCTCAGAGAAGAGCTGCGCCGCGCGGTGGCTAGGGTGGAGCTGCTGACCATGGTCTCCCAAGAACCCCTCTCCCTTGAGGCCCCCATCATGGAGGGCGAAGACAACGTCATTGGGGACTTCGTCAGCGACGTCCAGGGGGCCGGCCTACTGGAATCGGCGTCACAGACCATGCTGGAAGAGCAGATGCGGGTCGTCCTTGGGGAGCTGGACGAGCGGGAGAGGGAGGTGCTGGAGTTGCGCTTCGGGCTCTTGGGGGAGCCGCCCCGCACCCTCGAGGATATCGGAGAAGTGATGGGCGTCTCGCGAGAGCGGGTGCGCCAGATCGAGGGGAAAGCCCTGCGCAAGCTGCGCCAGCCCGCGCGCAGCTCCCGGCTCCGGGACTATCTGTCCTGAAGGGAGTACCGGTACACGGAGGTCGGCCGCCGGGTGAGGGAGAAGCCCAGGGCCCGATAGAAGGCCTGCGACTGGAGGTTGTCGCGCTGAGTGTTCAGGGACAGGCTGCGCACCCCGTTGGCAGCCATCTTCCGTAGGATCTCCCGCATCAGCCGCGCCCCCACCCCACGGCGCTGCCATCCCGAGGCCACCGCCAACCGCACGATGTGGCCGGCCCGGCCGTGGCTGGTGCCGCACACGTAGCCCAGCAGCTCCCCCTTCTCCTCGGCGACCAGGAAGTGGGGCATCTGCCCCAGGAACTCCCCGATAGTCTGGGGGCCGTTCCTCCAGGGCAACTCAAAGGCCGACCAATCCACGGCCACGATCCGGTCCAGGTCATCCAGCGACGCCGTTCGCACCTCGCAGGTGCGGTTGCCCTCCACCGGCAGGAAAGACCCCGGCCGATGCAGGCCCACTATCTCTCCCTCCCGAACGAACCCTGCCCTCTCCAGGTGAGCGGTCAACCAGCGTTCGTCGCCGATGAAGGAGATGGCCATCGCCCCCGCCGACTCGGCGGCCGGCACCAGGCGGGTCATGACCGTCTCCACCACCACTCCCGTCTGCCGCCCCGGGCGGATCACCAGGCCGCGGATGGAGGTGACCGGCTGATCCACGGTGGCGTAAGCGAAGCCGACGAGCCGCTGGTCCTGCTCGACAATCCACACCCCCCCGCCGATGACCACCTGCTGCAGGCGTGAGGTCTGGAACCGGAGATGGCTCCGATCGCTCCAGCCCACCAGCAGGCGCAGATCCTCGACGTCATCCACCCCGGCCTGCCGGATGGAGGCTCCCTCGGCTATCGCGAGACTAGACATGAAAGCGATGCTATCAACACCGAGGCGGCAAAGTCAAACTTGGGCGCCGGCCTGGGACCGCTCCTCATCCCGGCCCCGAAACCAGCCTCGCCTCGGGGAGAAAGCCAGCGACAGGGCGAACAGAGCGATGGACACGAGAACGATGGCCGCTCCCGAGGCGATGCCCACGTAGTAGGAGAGGTACAGCCCCACTACCCCCGCGATCACCCCCAGGAGGGAGCCGATGACCATCATGCCCAGGAGCCGCTGGCTGAGGAGATAGGCCGAGGCCGCCGGCGCCACCAGCATGGCCACCATCAAAGCCACTCCCACCGTCTGCAGGGAAACCACGATGGTCACGGCGATGAGGATCAGAAGGGCATAGTTCAACGGCCCCACCGGCAGGCGCAAGGTCAGGGCCAGGATCGGGTCGAACGACAGCACCAGGAACTCCTTGTAGAAGAGGGCCACCAG
>JBBQIE010000584.1:0-2453 GCA_038324625.1 Anaerolineae bacterium
GCCGTCGAGGAGGCGGCCGTCGTCGTGGCCGATGGCGCCGGCCTCCTGCTCGCCGCTCGTTTGCAGGGGCGCCCGCTGCGGGAGCGAGTTACCGGGGTGGACCTAGTCCCGCGCCTGTGCCGGATGGCGGCCGGCCGAGGATACCGTCTCTTTCTGCTCGGCGCTGCCCCCGGCGTGGCCGATAAGGCGGAGTCGGCTCTGCGCCGAGAGTTCCCCAAGCTCACGGTGGCGGGGTGCTACGCCGGCTCGCCCCGACCGGAGGATGAGGACGAGGTAATGGATCGGGTGCGCGCCGCCGCCCCCGACCTTCTCCTGGTCGCCTACGGCGTGCCCGCCGAGGAAAAGTGGATCTACCGAAACCTGAAGCGCCTGGGGGTGCCTCTGGCCATCGGGGTCGGCGGGGCCCTGGACTTCATCGCCGGGGTGGTCCCCCGCGCTCCGGCGTGGATGCAGGCCCGCGGCCTGGAGTGGGCCTATCGTCTCTACCGCCAGCCCTGGCGCTGGCGGAGGATGCTGACCCTCCCTCGATTCCTGGTTCTTGCCCTTGCTGAGGCCGTGAGCGCTCGACTAAGATGGCCCAAGCATCGCGGGGGGAGGGCAAGTTGAGCCTGGCACCGGCGGCCGAGGTCCTGCCCCGGCTACGGGAGTTGGCGGGGCGGAAGGTCCTGGTAGTCGGGGACGTAGTCCTCGACCGCTACGTGCTGGGTCGCGCCACCCGCCTCTCCCGCGAGGCACCCGTCCCCGTCCTCGTCCACGAGGAGTCCTTCTCCCTCCCCGGGTCGGCGGCCAACCCGGCCCGCAACATCAGGGCCCTCCAGAGCCAGGCCGTACAGGTGGCCGCCGTGGGCCAAGACGCGGCCGGCGAGGAACTGACCTCGCTTCTGGCCGACGCCGGGGTGGACACGGATAGCGTGCTCCGGCTCCCCGATCGCACCACCACCGTGAAACAGCGGTTTCTGGATCGCGGTTCCCTGCGCTATCCGCAGCAGTTGGCAAGAGTGGACTGGCTGGACCCCGATGCCATGCCGGCCCGACACCTGGGCCGGCTCGCTCGCGAGATCGAGACCCGTCTTCCCCAAGTGGACGCCGTCCTCGTCTCCGACTACCAGGGCGGCACTATCGCCGGGCCCGTCCTTGACGCCTGTCTCGCCGCCGGTGCCGCGGGCAGCACCCCGATATGCGTGGATGCCCAGACCGACCTCTGGCGCTACCGAGGGGTCTCCCTGGTCAAGTGCAACCGCGAGGAAGCCGCCGGGGCCCTCGGGCGCGCCTTAGTGGATGAGTCCGACTTCGAGGCCGCCACCGACGAGATCCTGGATCGCCTAGAGGCGGAGATCGTAGTCATCACCCGCGGGGACCGAGGAGTGTCCGTCCGCGACCGCCGAGCGGGGTACGTGTACCTGCCCGCCCCCAATCGCAGCGAGGTCTTCGATGTGGTCGGCGCCGGGGATACCGTCATCGCCATTATGACCCTTGGGCTGGTGGCCGGCTGGTCCGCCCACCTAGCCGCCACCGTGGCTCAGCTGGGGGCGGGGGTGGTGATCCAGCGCCTGGGAAACGCTACCCCCTCCTATGAGGATCTGGAAGAGGCGGCCCACCGTTGGCTGTGACCATAGGCAGAGTGGTGGACATCGAAGAGGCCGCTTGCCTGTCGCGGAGCCTACGAGAGGCTGGGCGAACCGTGGTTCTCACTAACGGGCATTTCGACGTGCTTCATCTTGGCCATGCCCTCTACCTGCAGGGGGCGCGCGAACTGGGAGAGGCGCTCTTCGTGGGGGTGAACGACGACGCCGCTACCACCGCTCTCAAGGGCCCTCAGCGCCCCCTAGTTCCCGCCCCGGAAAGGGCCGCCTTACTCACCCACCTGCGCTCGGTAGATTACGCCGTCATCTTCGAGGGCCTCACCGCCCATGAGCTGGTGCGTCGCCTCCGGCCCCACTATTATGTTAAGGGCGGCGACTACCGCCTCGACACCCTTCCCGAGGCGACCGCGGCAGCCGAGGTGGGCGCCGAGGTGAGATTCCTGCCCCTGGCGGCCGGCCTTTCCACCAGCAATCTCGTGAGGCGAATCCTGGACCGCTACCGGCCGTGAGGTCCGACGAACCAGCCGCTCCCTTCGAGGTGGATCGCGGGGGGATAGCGGGAGCGGCCGCCCTCATCTCCGTGGGCAACGTCACCAGCCGGGTGCTTGGCCTGGCTCGGGAAATGCTCATCTCCAATCTCTTCGGGGCCGGTGGCGCCGTCAGCGCCTTCCGAGTGGCGGGCCGAGCCTACAACCTCCTCTACGAACTCCTGATCGGCGGCATCATCGCCTCCGCCCTGGTACCGGTCTTCAGTGAGTATGCTGAACGAGACGCCCGCGAGTTCCGTCGTCTGCTGGGATCCCTGGCTCTGGTGCTGGCCGCAGTCATCTCGGTCTTGGTGCTTCTCCTGGAGTTGGCCGCTCCGGCCGT
>JBBQIE010000585.1:0-2452 GCA_038324625.1 Anaerolineae bacterium
CCGAGGCCCTCTCACCCGAGGCCCTGATGCGGGTGTCGCGGGCCTTCGGGGAGGCGGGGGACCAGGTCCGCCACGGGTACCTGCCCCAACTGCCCTTGGAGTTGGCGGTGGTGGAGTTGAGCGGGCAACTGCGAGGCGGCAGCCCCGCCATGGGACCGGCCCCGGCGGCGCCCGATTCCCGGACCACGCCCGTTTCCAGCCCGGCGCCGATGCCGGCGGGGCCACCGCCGGCCCGAGTGCCGGCGAGCCCCGCACCCACGGCAGCCCCCGGCCCGGCCACCCGGCCGGCACCGGAGCCCTTTCTCCGCTCCTCCGGCCAAGATCAGCCCCCGGTCACCCTGGATCGGGCCCGGAAGATGTGGGCCAAGGTGGCGGCCAAGGTCCACCGCCAGGACCGTACCCTGGAGGCGCTCCTGCGCTCCACGGAACCGGTCCGATTGGAGGGCGAGACCCTGACCGTGGGCTTCGTCTATCCCTTCCACCTCGGCTGTTTCGCCGCCGACCCCGAGCGCGGCCTCTTGGCGGACGCCGTGGCGGAGGTGCTGGGCCAACGCCTGGCCCTGGAATCCACTCTCATCGTGCCGGGAGGGGCACCCAGGCCGGAGTCACCGGCCTCGGAGCCAACCCCCAAGGATGATCGGCAACCCCCGGCGGCCGTCAGAGAGAATCTAAGCGATGACCCTTTGTACCAGGCCGCCGCTGAACTGGGCGGCCGGGTTCGGTTGGTAGAAGACGAAGGAGAGGAAATTGAGTAAGCGCAGCGGCAAGCGGGCCATGCCTATGCGGCCCAAGATCGGCGGTGGTGGCGGCAAGAGCCAGATACAGAAGCTGCAGGGCGACTTCGCCCGTATGCAGGAGGAACTCAAGGAGCGGACGACCACCGTCACCGCCGGAGGCGGGGTGATCGAAGTGGTGGTCACCGGGGACCAGCGCATCGTGGGCCTGAGCCTGAAGCCCGAGGTGGTGGACCCGGAGGACCTCGAGATGCTCCAGGACCTGATCGTGGCGGCGGTGAACGAGGCCCTGGACAAGTCCCGCGACCTGATGGCCGAGCAGCTCTCCGGCATCACCGGGGGGCTGGGCCTGGAGGGGATGATCTAGATTGGCCCTGCTCAGTGAGCCGGTAGCCAGACTGGTCGAGGAGTTCAGCCGCCTGCCCGGCATCGGGCCCAAGACCGCCTCTCGGCTGACCTACTACCTCCTGCGGGCCCCCCGAGAGCAGGCGGCCGCCCTCGCCGAGGCCCTGGTGGACCTGAAGGACCGCACTATCCTCTGCGCCGACTGCTTCAACGTGGATATCGAGAGCCCCTGCGCCATCTGCCGGGACCAGGTTCGCGATCGCGGCATCATCTGCGTGGTGGAGGAGCCCCTGGACCTCCTGGCCATCGAGAGAAGCGGCCGCTTCCACGGCCTCTATCACGTCCTCCACGGGGCCATCTCTCCCATCGAGGGGATCGGCCCGGAGGACATCCGAGCCCGAGAGCTCCTGGAC
This sequence comes from Anaerolineae bacterium, assembly GCA_038324625.1. Classification (GTDB taxonomy): domain Bacteria; phylum Chloroflexota; class Anaerolineae; order DRVO01; family DRVO01; genus JBBQIE01. The sequence continues at coordinate 1,493 of JBBQIE010000585.1, forward strand.
CGGCTGCGGGACGGCACGGTGCGGGAGGTGCTCCTGGCCACCAACCCCAACATGGAAGGAGAGGCCACGGCCATGTACTTGGCCCGCCTGATCCGGCCCCTGGGGGCGAAGGTGACCCGCTTGGCTCGGGGGCTGCCCATGGGCGGGGACCTGGAGTACGCCGACGAGGTCACCCTAGCCCGCGCCCTCGACGGACGCAGCGAGATGGACTGACCCCCCACCCTCGGACACCGACGTGAATCACCAGGATGGTGCGCTTTGCTTCAGGCCGTGCTCTTCGACCTCGACGATACCCTGCTCCAGACGGAGACCGATGCTTTCATGGTCCGCTACTTCCGAGCCGTGGGGGATTACTTCGAGGAGACCTCCGAGGTGGGCTCGGAAACCCTACAAGGATGGATCATCACCGCTTGCGAGCGCATGGTGCGGCAGGACCATCCCACCGAGTCCAATGCCGACGTCTTCACCCGCGAGTTCTGCGCCCTCAGCGGTTTGGACCCCGACGGGCTGTGGCCCAGCTTCACCCGCTTCTACGAGGAGATCTATCCCGGCCTGGGGAGCCACCTGGAGCCCATGCCCGGGGCTCGAGAGGCGGTGCTTGAGGCGCGGACCCAAGGCTGCAAGGTGGTCATCGCCACCAATCCCCTCTTCCCCCTGGGCGCCATACAGACGCGGCTCCTTTGGGCGGGGCTGAACGACCTTCCCTTCGATCTGGTGACCGGCCTGGAGAACATGCACTACGCCAAGCCTAGGCCAGCCTACTACGCCGAGATCGCCCGCATGTTGGCGGTGCCGGCGGAGGAGTGCGTGGTCGTCGGCAATGACCCGGTTCAGGACATCGCCGCCGCGCGGCAAGCGGGCATGTGGACCTTTCACGTGGTGCGCGACGGGGGTGAGCCGGCGCCGGAGGCTCACGCCGCCGGGGAGCTTGGTGAGTTCACCCGGGCCTTGCGGGATGGG
>JBBQIE010000586.1:0-2447 GCA_038324625.1 Anaerolineae bacterium
CCCGCCACCGCGTATCCCTGGGAATGATAGCTCGCCACCGACTCGGCCAGGCCCTCGTGCCGAGCCGGGGAGGTCAAGTCCGGCCAGGGGTAGGCATCCAGGTCTCTCGGGGTTCGCGCCGCGGCCAGAGGGTTCACTTCCTCCAGGTCGGGGTGATATCCCCACTCGTGGTACGTCCGAAGCAACGACATTCGCCCCACTCGAGTGTCGCGGGGCAGCGAACGGACGTACTCCTCGAAACCGGACTGGGAGGGAGAGGGGTGAAAGGAGACGAACCGCACGTCTACTCGATGTAGGCCCACCTCCTCCGGAGGGGCCAGGTCATCCAGTTCGATACGGTAGAACCCCAGGGCCACGGGTACTCGATCCGGCCGCTCCCCATCGAGCGCCATCCGCACTCGGATAAGAGAATCCATGTCGGCCTCCTTGCCGATTGTCCTCAAGCCGCGGGCTCTTCCCAATCCTGGCACCGGTGCCAGAGGTGTACGGCGTCGCGCCCCGGCACCAGAGGTCCTTGGGCGTGGAGCAGGCAGTATCCCACCCAACCCCGACTGACCCGACGACTGGTGTTGGAGTGGCCGAAGTAAGAACAGGTGCCGCAGCAGCGAGGGTACCAGCCCCGGTCGTCCATGGCTGCCGCCACGAAATCCTTCAGCACGAGCTCGGCATCGGCCCCGGTGGACCCATCGGGCAGGTCGAGACTGAAACGGGACCCGTCGGCCTCCAGATGCCAGCCGGAGTCGTCGGACCACAAGTGGCCGTCGGAGAAGCCCTCGTCCGTCATGATCTCGACTGGGTGGGGAGAATCGTCCTCGGTCCGCTCACTCGCGGCGAGCGCAAAGGCCGCCTCCACCTCCACGGCATTGCGCCCGGTTTCGATGAAGTACCAGACCGCCGCCAGGATCGTCCCCAGCGCCGTCCCCGTGGCCAGCCAGCGCAGGAGCCCCGCCCCGGTGACGGCATACAACAACAGCACCGCCATGGTGATCCCCAGAAGGCCGATGGCCGCCAGTCTCGCCAAGGTCGCCCAGCCCAGCAGTAACAGTCGCCTCAATGCCACTCCTCGATCATTGTGATAGCCACGGCCGGATCATTCCGGTTCGATGACCACCTTGACCACGTTGTCGCGCTTCTCCTCCAACATCCTCATGGCCCCCGGGACCCCGTCGAGGTTGACGGTATGGGTCCGCATGGGCAGGACGTCAATCCGCCCGCTGGATATCAGTTCCAGCAGCGGGCCATATCCCTCGGGGAAGCCCTGAGAGCCGAACATCTCCATCTGCCCGAACTTGAAGGTGATGATGCGGATGGTGGCCGCATCCTTGGCGAATGATCCCGCCACTACCAGTCGCCCCTCTTTGCGCAGCATCTCGCACGCTTGAGGAAGGGTCTCGTCCTGATCGCCACCCACGCACTCGATTACCGTGTCCACCCCCAACCCCTCAGTCAGTTCCCGAGTGAAAGCCACCGCGTCCTGGCTAGTGACGTTGACGGTGTGGTCGGCGCCCAGGCGCTGGGCCAGATCCAGGCGGTAGTCGAGCTTGTCGGTGCTGATGAGGGTGGCGCCGCTGAGCTTGGCCGCCATCATGGCCGAGAGCCCGATGGGGCCACAGCCCTGCACCACGATGGTCTCGCCGGAGCGGGCCTTAGCCTTGCCGGTCGCGGCGTGGTAGCCGATCCCGAACGGCTGCGCCAGCGCCCCCTGGGCCATGCTCAGCTCGCCCGGCAGGGGAGCGCTGTAGAAGTCATCCCCCAGCAGAGCCACGTACTCGGCGTAGGCCCCGTTAGTCCCAAACCCGGCCCCCAGGCGCTCGGGGCACAGGCGGTGATCGCCTCGAATACAGGCATCACAAGTGCCGCACACTCGTCCGCCGGTATGGCAGATGCGGTCACCCACCCGGTACCGCGTCACCTTGGGCCCGGCCGCCACCACCGTGCCGGCGAACTCATGGCCGAGAACCACCGGGTACTTTTTCACACTGGGGTGAATCCCCCAGTAGGCCTCCAGGTCGGAACCGCACATGGCGCAGGCGCCCACCTTGAGCAGTATCTCGTGCGGCAGGATCTCCGGCACCGGCAGGTCCTCAACCGTTAGACGTCCCGGCTCCTGGAGCACGACGGCCTTCATGGTCCGTGGTATGTGATGCATGGTCGTTGGTCTCCGCATTGATGTGATCGCGTGGCGGACTGGGTCCGCTTCTCGGTATTGTCGGCCCAGGTTCCGCCGGTGGCAAACGCCTTCGGAACCGGAGCGGAGGTGTATAATGCCCTCACCCCGATTCAGGAGAGCGGCATGGATGTCGGTGCCGAGCGCTACCGACTGACCCTCACCTCAATGTTGGCCGTCCTGGGCCTGGCCCTGATCCCCCTCTGGCTGGCCGCGGCCAGGCTCAACACCAACTGGGCCCTGTTTGGGCTGGCCGTCTACTTGACGGTGCTTGGGGCCC
>JBBQIE010000587.1:0-2447 GCA_038324625.1 Anaerolineae bacterium
CTGGGCCACCTCCACCACTTCCCCCACCGCCTCATGCCCCAGGTACTCGTGGTGGCCGCCGGCCACGAAGCTCGTGTACTCCGTTCACATGGGCGCCACCTGCACCTTGACCAAGGCCCAATTGTCCCTCGGTCGGGGATCAGGCGCCTCCACCAACTCCGCCCGCCGCTCCCCCACGATGATCGACTTCTTCATCAGGACCTCCTCGCCGAGCTTTCCCATCCGGCCCCCGCAGTATACGCCCCTCCCCCACCGCCACAACGCTACCCTCGACCAACGGTGATTCGTCCGGAGACCCCCTCATGATGAAGTCCACCCAGTCCACCCCAGCCAGAGCATAAACTAGGATTTCCCATCATCTCAGTGATATAATGGCTCCCATGAATCAGCCCTCACATCTCCTGAGACCGGCGCCCACCCACCGAGACGGGCGAGTCGAGACCAGCACCATATCCCTGCGAGCCGTGGCCGGGGAAGCCGCCGAGTGCTCCCGATGCGTCGAGAGTCTCCGGGAGCGCGTTGCCGGCCACCGTGGCATTGAGGTAGCCGTTCTCAGCGACACCAAAGACTACCTCATCCTGCACTATGACCCCGAGGCCACCACCTTGAGCACGGTGGAGCACTTGGTTCACGATGAGGGGCTCCGCCTGGATGCCCGCTACAAGCACGTGCGATTCCGGGTAGACGGAATGGACTGCCCCGACTGTGCCACTACTCTGGAGAAGTCCCTCCGCGCTCTGGACGGGGTCCTCGTAGCGGAGTTGAGCTTCGCCTCTGCCACCCTCAAGCTGGAGTACGACTCCGCCATTGTGGACCAGGCGGCCATCGTGGCCCAATCCCGCCGGCTCGGCTACGAGCTGGTGCCCACGGCTTCACACGGGCCGGCGGGCGACGGCGAGCCGGATGAAGCGATCAGCCCCCTTCGCCGGCTGGCCCGGGAGGAATGGCCGGTCCTCGTCGCCGGGGGGCTGGCGGGGCTCGGATTCGTCCTGCAGGGCCTGGGGGTCCGGCTCCTGCCCGAGGCCACCTTCACCTTAGCCGCCCTGGTCGGCGGCTATCGCATCGCCATCGCCGGGGTCCGCACCTTGGTTGCCGCTCATTCCCTCAGCATCAACGCCCTGATGACCCTGGCCGTCGCCGGGGCCCTGGCCATCGGGGAGTTCAGCGAGGCCGCCATCGTGGTCCTCCTCTTCGCCGTGGGCGAGGCCCTCGAGGGCTACACCATGGACAGGGCCCGGCACGCCATTGGCCGGCTCCTGGACCTCACCCCCAAGCAGGCCACCCGGCTGCGCCAGGGAGTCGAGGAGCGAGTGGCCATCGCCAACCTCGTCCCCGGCGACCTGGTGCTGGTATCGCCGGGCGAGAGCTTCGCCGTTGACGGCGTGGTGACCGTCGGCGAATCCAGTGTCAACGAAGCCACCATCACCGGCGAGGCCGCTCCCGTGCTTAAAGCCCCGGGAGCCGAGGTCTATGCCGGCACCATCAACGGGATGCAGGCCCTGACCATGCGCGCCACCCGACCCTCCAGCGACAGCACGGTGGCCAACATCGTGCGCATGGTGCAGGAGGCCCAATCCCGCCGGGCCCCTTCGCAGCGCCTAGTGGAGCGCTTCTCCGCCTACTACACTCCGGTGGTGGTAGTGGCGGCGCTGCTGCTGGCGGTCCTTCCCCCCATCCTCGGCCTGGGCCCTTTCCGAGAATGGCTGTACCGCGGCCTGGTGCTCCTGGTCATCTCCTGCCCCTGCGCCCTGGTCATCTCCACCCCGGTGACCGTGGTCAGCGCCATGGCCCGGGCAGCGCGCCGGGGGGTGGTGTTCAAGGGCGGGGCCTACCTGGAGGCCCTGGGGCGGGTGCGGGTGATGGCCCTGGACAAGACGGGCACCCTCACCACCGGGCGGCCGGTGGTTGCCACCCTCGTCCCCTTCGGGGTTACCACCGAGGAGGAGCTCCTCACCCTGGCGGCGGCGGTTGAATCTCGCTCCACCCATCCCCTGGGGGCAGCCGTGGTCCGCGAGGCGGCCCGAAGGGACCTGGCCCTGCCGTCCGCGGTGGAATCGGTGGAAGAGACTCCGGGAGGCGGGGTCAGGGCCGTGATTGGGGGACAGCCAGTGTGCGCCGGGCGGCCGGAGTTCGTTATCCAGCAGTGTGGAGCCGGCTCGGAAGAGCACCAAGAGGCGCTTGAGGCCCTGGAGGCCGCCGGCCAAACGGCAGTGGCCGTGGGTCGGGACGGGGCCCTGGCCGGGCTGATCGGCCTCCAGGATGGCCTCCGCCCGGAGGCCGTCGGGGCCACCTCCGCTCTCGGCCGCATGGGACTGCGCCTAGTCATGCTGACGGGAGACAATGAGCGGACCGCGGCCGCCATCGCCGTTCAGGCGGGGGTGCCCGAGCACCGGGCCGGCTTGCGGCCGGAGGACAAGCGGGAGGCGGTTGAGTCGCTACAACGGGTC
>JBBQIE010000588.1:0-2443 GCA_038324625.1 Anaerolineae bacterium
GATCATAGAGCCGGGCCCGCCCAATTTCGACGACCCTGCCTACGGTACCCTGCAGGACCCCACCTACACCGACGCCGACTATTACTGGCGCATCAGCGAAGGAGTGCCCTGGACGGCCATGCCCGCCTGGAAGATGGCCTACCCGGACCAGGACCGCTGGGCCCTGGTGTACTACCTCCGCGTCAACTTCACCCAGACCCTGCCCCGGCCGGAGAGTGCCTCCAATCAGGTCTACCCGGACATCGCCCTCGAACAGACCATGCCCGCCGGCGCCATGTTCGGGACCGGCAGACAGATGTTCCTGAAGATGTGCGCCCACTGCCACGGGCTCACCGGCCTGGGGGACGGCTGGGACGGCCAGTACCTAGACGTCAAGCCGGCCAACTTCACCGACCCCGACGTGCGCGGCCTCTCCGATGGGGACTTCTTCTCTCGGGTGACCTACGGCCTGCAGAACTCGGCCATGCCCAGTTGGGGGGAGTGGATGCCCATCCCCAACCGCTGGAACGTCATCAAGTACATCCAGACCGCCATCGTGCAGAATATCCCGGCCGAAGCCTCGACGGCACCCAGCCCGGTGCCCAGCGCCTACGGCGACGGCGCGGTGGACGTCGCCTACATGACGGTGTCGGAGGACATCTGGATCAACGACCTGGGGCACAGTATCGACGCCGCACATGGCAGTGAAGTCTACGCCAAGTACTGCATTACCTGCCATGCCGACCAGGGCCAAGGAGTGGGGCCGGGCACCGAGCCTCACGGCATCCCCGGGCCGGCGGCCTTTGTCCCCAACATGTCTCTTGGATACATGTTCTGGCGCATCTCCGAGGGCATACCAAACACCATGATGTACGGTTTCCGTGGCGATCTCTCCGAGCAGGACATCTGGGACATGACCGCCTATATGATGACCCTGCCGAATCAGGGTCAAGGAGGATAGCCATGCCTATCGGCCTCTGGACCGTTGTCGCCTGGATGGCCTTCGTCATGCTGACCACCATCGCCTTCATCATCTGGGGCTGGCGGTCGGGACAATTCCGAAACGTGGAAGCGGTGAAGTACCGGGTTTTGGAGGATAGAGAGCCGGAGCCCTGGCCCGACCGCCGGCAAGGAGGTGAGCGATGACTCAGTATGTCATGGTTCTTCCCCTGGAGCTGCTCTATACCCTGGGCGGGGCGGTCTTCCTGCTGGTCTTTGCCGTGGCCGTGGCCATCCCCCACCGGGTGGGGGTGCTACCCGGCAGCCGTGGGAACCGAGAGAACGGGGAGGAGTCCGAGGAAATCCGAGCGGACGGCTACATAGACAGTTTCTCCAGCGAGATCGAGGAAGCCGGTGGGGGCCTGCCCCTGCTGGTGCGCATCGCCTTCCCCGGGATCATCCTCTGGTGGCTTGTCTATCTCATTCTCTACTGGTCCCCTTAGTGAGGTGTTAGCGATATGGCCTACGTTCATCAAGTGAGCTTCCAGATCCGAACCGATCAGATGAGCGAGCTCCAGATCGGGGCCGCCCTGGAGCGGGTTCTCGGCTACCTACGGAGCCTTCTGCCGGCCCAGCCCGGCTACATCACCACTCGGGCCATGTACTCCGTGGACATCCCCGACCGCACCCACCTGATCTTCCAGAGCCAGTGGGAGCGTTGGGACGACCTCACGGCCCACCGGGACTCGAACCTGTCTGAGATGAAGGTGCTCGACGAGTTCCAGCCCCACGTGGACCTGGAGGAGCTGGCGGTACACGACTACGCCGAGGTGAGCTGAGGGGAACCAACCTAACCCCCACCGCCCCCTTCCCTGCGAAGGAAGGGGGAGCCAGAGGGGGAACCGGAACTCCCCTCTCCCATCGCGATGGGAGAGGGGCTGGGGGTGAGGGCGCCCCCTCTGGAGGCAACCTAACATGGAACAAACCCAAGAACGTTGCGCCCTCTGTGGGCGCCGGATCGAGGGCCGACCGGTGGTGCGGACCCTGGACGGCGAGGAGAAGCACTTCGACAGCGCGGGCTGCGCCCACGTCTACGGCGCCGCCCGCGATAGCGGCATGTTGAGCCAAGTGCTGACCGATGCCAAGCCGGAAGCCCCTCGGGTGCCCCGGTTGGCCCACGGCCAAGACCAGTCGGCCCACTTCGCCATCCACGGGCTCTCCTGCCCCGGCTGCGCCGTGGCTGCCGAGCGGGTGCTCCGCAATCAGCCGGGGGTCCGCTCCGCCGAGATCAGCTTCGCCGCCCAACAAGGCCGGATTGACTTCGACCCCGGGGTGGACTTGAAGGCGGTCCTGGGGCAGCTGAGCGGCCTCGGTTACCAGGCCGCCCCCATGAGCGACCACGCTTCCCACATGGCCGAGCGCTCGCAGGAGCAGACCCTGCTCCAGCTGATCACCGCCGCCGCCTTCGGGATGCAGGTGATGCTGCTGTACATCGTGCAGCTGTATCCCCTTTATGCTGCCGGAC
>JBBQIE010000589.1:0-2441 GCA_038324625.1 Anaerolineae bacterium
GTTCCAACTAATCCAGCTTTCTGGCGGTCCCTGGCCTCTCACGGGGCGGAGAACCTCTCCCCCGGCCCCTCCCCGACGCGGGGAGGGGAGGTGTGGCTCCCCCTTCCTTCGCAGGGAAGGGGGCTGGGGGGTTAGGTAGACCCCGGGCGCGAATAAGTTGGAACAGATGATACAAGATTCGCCCCTACGAGCGTTCGCCATCTACGTCGCGAACAGGCAGCAAGACATGAGCATTCAGGTAGTCATAGAACTGCGGGAAAAACAGGGGGCCCAGGCGGTCATCCAGGCGATCGAAGCCTACAAGACCCGCCTGCGGACCTCCGTGGAACGCACCGAAGCCCGCCTGCACCAGTTTGAGCAGCGCCACGGTGTAGACACGGCCCACTTCCTAGAAGACATGACCGCCGAGGATCTGTCGGGCGGGGACCTGGAGTACGTGGAATGGGCCGGCGAAGCCAAGCTGATCGAGGGACTGAGGGCAGAGCTACGAGAGCTTGACGATGCCCGCTACCAGCTTCCCTGACCGCCTCACCCCCAACTCACCCACGCCCCCACCGACGCCGGCCGCACCTCCCTCAGCTTCTCCCGAAACCGGGCCAACATCCCTTGGCCCCAGTCGCTCATCCGCACCGCCGCCCCATTGGGCCAGGAATATTCCCGCGCCATCTCCACCGCCTTCGACAGCGAAGCGTACCCCGCCGCCCCCAGGACCAACGCCGTCCGGCACCCCTCCGGCACCGTGGTAGCGGTCGCCCCCTCCAAGCCCTCAATCGTGTGCCCCCCGGCATAGAGCACGTGTACCATATCCCCCGGCGCCGGCTCCACCACCGTGTGCAGGTGCGCCGTCTCCTCCCGCACCTCGAAAGGGGCCAAGTTAGGAGGATACGACCCGCCCTCGTAGGGCCACCATACCTCCTCCACCCAGAGCCACCCCGTCAGAGAGGCCAGCGGCACCTCCCGGCCCCCCATCGCCAGAATCACATCCTCACTCAAGCTCCGAGGCAGCCTCTGCGAGACATCGTCCAAGGCCAGGATCAGGGCCGAATCCAGCTCCTCCTCCGCCCAAGTCGCCCCGGCCCGATCCTTCAGCAAACCCATCAACGCCGCCCGATAAGCTCCCACATCATTCGCCAATGTAGCCTCCTATTGGGAACCTCACCCCCAAGCGCCAGGCAGTAGCCTGGCTATTACCCCTCTCCGACACGGCGAGGGGAGTTCCGGCTCCCCCTCTCCCATTGCGATGGGAGAGGGGGCTGGGGGGTGAGGGCCCTCCCTCTCAATACCGGCACACCACCACCGCGTCCCCGGAGTTGTGCCGATCCAGCATCACCAGCAGCACCCGCTCCCCCGCCGCCAGGGCCGCCACCTCCCGGCTCACCGGCACCCCATACAGGTAGCCGGCCCCCGAGCCCAGAGGCTGCACCACCGCCGTATGCGCCCCGGCATCGAAGCCCCGCACCACCCCGCGCACCATCGGCATCGCCGTCTCCGCCCCCTCAACCCCTTCCCACAACGTCCTCCACCGGCCCCGTCCTTCCTCGTCCATCTCCCATTTCCCCCACCACCGACGCCCTCGCGCCGCCTGAATAGTACCTTCGTCCTATACTCGGAAGCCTTCCCACGGACGATACCTTCCCATGACGAACTACCCGTCTTGGCGTCTTCGCCATCTCTCATCAGACCAGCAGCAGGCCCTGATCGGGGAGGCCGATCAGGCCAGGAAGCCCTTCGCCTATCGCCGGGTCATACTGGCGGGTGCGGCCTTCTTCGCCATCGCCGCCATCGCCGTCCTCGCCTTCTTCTTCGCCGCCACTAACGCCCTCAACCGCGTGACCGACGCCTGGACCCAACAGCGAGGGGCCGCCATCCAGGCCGTCCTCGACGGTCACCTGCGCCAGTACCTCGCCCTCCGGGTCAAAGACTACGCCGTCTGGGACGAGGCCTACGCCTTCATCGAGAACTTCGATCCCGCCTGGGCCGACCGCAATCTCGATTGGCTGGTCGAAGAACAAGGAGTGAGCGGCATCGCCGTGCTCGGCACCAACGGCGACTGGGTCTACCGTCGCGGCGTCTTCTCCGCCTGGTCCGACACCACCCTGGATGAGGCCCTGCCGCCCCTCCTCAACAATCTGGCCAAACGCCCGGCGGATGAGATCATGCTCTATCGCCGGCAAGAGAACGCCCTCTACTGGCTGGCCGGCTCGCGGGTAGTGCCCAGTGGAGACAAAGAGCGCCTGAGCGAGCCCACCGGCTTCATGATCTTCGCCCGGAGGATCAACGCCGAGGACCTGGCCTACCTGGAGCGGGCCACCGGCGTCTAGAATGTCACTCTCTACCCTCCCGACTCCCTCGACCTGGCCGGCCTCTGGCTCATTCTCGCCGCGCCCGAGAGTGCTGAGCTCCTTCACTCCAACGCCATAGTCCTCCACGGCTACTTCGGC
>JBBQIE010000590.1:0-2436 GCA_038324625.1 Anaerolineae bacterium
AGAATAGTACGACGCCTCATCACCCTGTGCAAATTGGGGCGACAACAAGGAGACCCTAAAGGTCATCGAGACCTTTAGGGTCTAGTGGCGGCGAGTCGGCGGCTGGGTGACGCTACGGCACCGCGCACTCGTTGCAGCGGCACTCGGGGACGTCGGGCTGGGGGAAGTAGGTGCGGGCGTCGGCCCCGTGGGCCCAGACGGTGGAATGGGTCTCCACCCCTTCCACCTCGATGCGGAAGTAGTACTTGTTCTGGGGGTCGCGGGCTTCCTCGACGTCAATGTCGTTGAAGTCCCACACCGGGTAGGCCAGGCTCCCTTCCTTGATCAACCGCTTCACCCCGATGGCGACCGGCTCCCCGATGCCGTTGTTGAGGGAACGGTAGAGTATCACCTCGGGATCCCAGGTGCCGGGCACGGAGCTGTCGCTGTTGTGGGCGAAGAGGTTGGCGCTGATGTTGACCTGATCGGCCTGGTCCACCGGCAGGTTGTCGTGGGGCCAGACGATCTGGATGACGGCGTCCACCGCCGTCGGAGGCTCGGCCTGGGCGCTGCGCACGGCCATCTGCTGGGGGAAGAAGGTGCGGGCGTCGGCGGCGTGGGCCCAGACGTTGGTGCGGAACTGGTAGTCGCCCTGGGCCTTGAGGAAGAAGAGAAGCCGGTAGTCGGGGTTGCGGGCCAGGCTGACGTCCACGTCGTTGAAGTGCCAGACGGAGGGCGACCAGTTCCAACTGCGATGGGTGACCACCTCCACCAACTCCGCCGGACGGTTGTTCTCCGCCACCCACAGCTCCAGGGGCGGGTCGAAGGAGCAGGGCACTTCCCTGAGGCTGCCGGCGGGGGAGAAGAGGTAGGCGCCGATGTTGACCATGTCGGTAGCGGTGCCGGGCTGGCCGGAATGGGGCCAGACTACCTCGATCAGGCCATCGAAGGCAGCGGGGGCCCCGGCCACCGGTAGGGGGTCGGCGGTGGGCTCCGTCTCCAGAGTGGCCACATACATGGTCCCGGTGGAGTATTTGACCTGGGGAGCGGAGCGCCAATCCTGCCAGGCCACCGTGTGGTCGTAGATGGCGGGGGCGGTCTGGGTGCCGATGTGGCGGGTGACGGCGAACTCCTGCTTCTGGTCCAAGTCGTACCCATAGATGTCCAGACCGGACACGGTTTCCAGGTTGCGGGCGTCGGCCCAGACGATCAGGTCTCCCCAGATGGCGGGGAGGTCCTGATTGCCGGGGGCGGTACAGATGGGCTTCTCCACCCCGGTGGTGAGGTTCTTGGAGTAGATGTCGTTGCCGCTCTCCAGACTGGTGCGGGAGTCCACCCAGACCACCACGTTGTCGGAGAGGGCCGGGGAGAACTCGTCCCAGGGGTTGGCGGCGATGTTGATGACCTTGCCGGTGGAGAGGCGGTAGCCGAGGACGTCCCGCTGCTGCCCGGCCACGGCCGCCTCCTCCCACACCACCACGTCATCCCAAAGGCGCAGCCGGGGACGGTACTCCGGCCCGGTGGCCACCTCGTACTCCTGGTCGTTGTCCAGGTCACGGGCCTTGAGGATGCTGTCCTTGGTGTCGGAGTCGTACTCCTGCCAGGCTATGACGTTCTCCCAGAGGTCGAGGGCGCCGACGTAGTTCTTGGTCTCTATCACCACCGCGTCTTCACCGGACACGAGGTCATGCAGCACGATTTGGCAGGGGCCATAGCCGATGACCCAGGCGACCGTGTCCCCCCAGATGGCCAGAGTGCGCTCGGAGTTGGAGCGAGGCTCGGCCACGCTGAAGACGGCGCCGTTATCCAGGTTCGTGGCATTGTAGCCCTTGCCTCCGCCGAAGTCGGAGGGCTGGTAGACCACCCAGTCGCCGTAGAGGTCCAGGTTGGCGGGGGTGATCGAGTCGGGGATGGTCACGGCGGACTCGACCGGGGTATAGAGATTGCCCTCCGGCTCGGCGCCACCGACGGCCAGGGGCCAGGCGCCGGCCGCTATTCCCATCACCAAGGCCAGAACCAGAATCGTCTTCCTCTTGCGCTGCCAACCTCTGATGTGCGTGTTGCTTTGGGGTACTCGCAGGAGTCATGCCAGGGATGGGATTCGGATCGCGGAGGGGGGCGTTTGGATCGCGAACGACGCGAAAGGCGGCGAAAACGTCATGGTTCGTGTGATGTCAGGCGACGGGAGGGCGGCGGTCTGAAGGCCGCCGCTGAGGGCCTTCGGCCGGGGAAGGAGTCGCGGCTTTCTTGGCCGTAGGCCCTCCGCGGGCGCCTTCAGTCGCCCGCCACTCCCGCGTCGCCTGCCGGCGCTTTCCCCCGGGGCCACGCGCCGGCAGGCGCCGCGGGCGAGGCGGGCGCCTGAAGGCGCCCGCTGAGGCCCTCCGCCCAAGAACGCCGCGACTCCTCCCCCGGCCGAAGGCCCGCAGCGGCGGCCTTCAGACCGCCGCCCTCCCGTCG
>JBBQIE010000591.1:0-2422 GCA_038324625.1 Anaerolineae bacterium
AGCCCCACTCCCAAGCCTCCCAAGTCCACCTCGACGTCCAGGGCCGTCACCAGGATCACCGGCAGGTCACGCAGTGCCTCGTCGCCGCGGATGGCCTCCAGCACTCCCCGGCCGTCCAAGCCGGGCAGCACCAGGTCCAGGAGCAGCACGTCCGGCCTCTGCCGCTTCATCTCCGCCAGCCCCTCGTTTCCGTCGTAGGCCCAGCGGGCTCGGAGGGGGAGGCCACTGCTCTCCAGCATCCGGGTCACCATCTGCACGAAGCCGCGGTCATCATCCACGATCAACACGTCCCTGGCCTCCGGCATTCTCCGCAGGAGGGCCAGTAGGTCCTCCGCCTGCACCGGCTTCTGGAGGCTGGCGTGTACCCCCAGCAGCTGGGCTCGCCAGGAGTTGCCCGGTATGGCGGCGAAGAGCAGGGGCACCTCACGGGGCAGGTCTCTGGGTACCAGATCCAGGACCATCCGTCGAATGGCCGCCAGCGGCAGGTCGAGCAGAACCGCCCGAGCGTGGGCCCGCTCGGAGGCCAGCCGCGCCTGGACCGGGTCCTCCGCCCCGACGATGGCGAAGCCCTCCAGGTGCCGCTGCAACAGCCGTCGCACGTCCGGCTGCGAGCCCAGCACCACCAGGCTGTCTTGGTAGGGATTGTTCGGGGTGGGCAGGGGGCGGGACATCCTCAGCTTCGAGGCTCGAGGCCGGTCCGGGCTCAAGGGCAGGGCCACGTGGAAGGCGGAGCCCTTCCCCACCTCGCTCTCCACCCAGATGCGCCCCTCATGCATCTGCACGAACCGCTTGCTGATGGCCAGCCCCAGGCCCATGCCCCCGCTGGGGCGAGTGGCGGCGGCACTGGCCTGGGAAAACTCATCGAAGATGCTATCCACCTCGTCGGCAGGGATGCCGATGCCGGTATCCACCACCGACACCACCGCCTCCCGGTCGGCCCGTTCCATCCGCACCGTGATCGTGCCCTGGTCGGTGAAGCGGATGGCGTTGTTCAGCAGATTCAGCATCACCTGTCTCATGCGAATGGGGTCCATCCACAGACGGGGCACGTCGCCGTCCAGGCTGGTCTCGATGGACAGAGGCCGGCCCCGGACCAAGTCCCGCGCCGTGGCCACCGCCTCCCTCACGATCTCGCCCAGGTCCGAGAGTTCCCGGCGCAGCGGCATCTGCTCGGCATTCAATCGGGACAGGTCCAGCACGTCGTCCACCAATTGCGACAAGTGCCGGCTGGCGGCAAAGACCTGGGCGATGTCCCGACGCAGGGGCGGGGTCCACTCCATATCGCCGTAGACGTGCGGCGACAGGTACATCATCTCGCTGAAGCCGAGAACCAGGTTGAGGGGGGTGCGAAGTTCATGGCTGATGTGGGCGGCGAACTGCTCCTTGAGATTGCGAGCCTCGTCCGCCTCCTCCCGCGCCACCGAAAGTTCGTGGTTGGTCCGCTGGAGCAGGCGATAGGCCACGTCCAGGGCCTTGATGGTGCGGTTCAGTTGGCCCTGCCGATCCTGGAGCAACTCCGCGAGGTCTTGGGCCTTCCGGTGCCGATCCCAGGACCAAGTCAGGGTCTGGTAGAAGGCATCGGTGGCGGCGTAGAGCACCACTCCCGTGAGGCCATAGGCGGCCGCGGCGATGCCGAAGCTCGGATCGGGCGCGAGGTATCGGGTGAAGGCCAGGTGCAGGGCCACCGCCCCCGCGGCCGTCAGGGGCGGGGCCCAGGGAAGGAACAGGCCGGTCGAAACCACGATGGTCAGTTCCAAGAGCAGCGCGGTCGCCGACCCCGGGAACCACAGGTAGGCCCAGGCAGCCATGACGAAACCGACTATAATCAGTCCCACGCCCGCTTCCGTGGGGTGTCGCCGGCGGACTTGCCAGGCCGCCAGCCCCAGTGCCGCCGCGGCGATCAAGAAGACGAAAGGTCGGCGCCGGAACTCCACCCCCGGCAGGAGCAGCCAGGCTCCCGCCCCGGCCGTCACCACCAAGGCCAGGATGATGATCGGCAGCCCTCGCTCCCGCAGCGTCCCCAGGTCGGCCTGGCGGAACTCTCGATCCCTCGGCATGGCCTGACCGGTCACCCGCTGCCTCCTCCCAAAATATGGCACGAAGTCACGACGAAGACATCGTCATAGAAATGTAGCGCGTCCAAAGGGAGCCGGCCAGGTGAGGGAAAGCGGCTTGCTAGACCAGAAGGGATTCGAGGTAGGAGACGGGGGCCCGTCGGCGGCGCTGGATGTCGGAGCGCGCGGGCAGCAGCTTGAGGGCGAAGGAAATGCCGGCCAGTTGCCCCCGAAGCCGGGCTCGGGCCGCCTCCCCCCGCCAAGCACGGATGGCGTCGGCGGCGATGTGGGCCTGGGCGTTGAGGATGCTGGGCCAGTGTCGGCGTAGGATCTCCGCGGGCTGGTTATTGGCGATCACCGCCAGGGTG
>JBBQIE010000592.1:0-2412 GCA_038324625.1 Anaerolineae bacterium
TTCTCCATGACTGCCTCCTTGGTGAATCCGAGCCGCTAGGGGCCGGGGCATTCCAGAATAGGGGACCGTAGGGTTAGCCGCCCGGGAGGATGGCCTCGCCTTGAATCCAGCGAACGATGTCCAGATAGGAGACCACCAGCATCAGGGCGATGATCAGGACCATGCCCGCCAGGTGTACCAGGGCTTCCTTCTCCGGGGGTACCCGCTTTCCCCCGCGGACCCACTCCAAGAGGGTGAAGACGATGTGGCCGCCGTCCAGGGCTGGGAGGGGCAGGATGTTGATGAGGGCGAAGTTGAGGCTCAGGAAGCCGCAGAGGTCCAGGAAGGGCATCCACCCGCCGCGGGCCACCTCGCCGGCGAGGCGGGCGATGCCCACCGGGCCGGAGATTCCGCCCTCGGGCGCCGCCACCGAGGGGGAGAAGAGGCCGATCACCATCTGGCCCAGGCCCTCGGCCATGGCCCCGGTGAGGTAGGCGGCGCGCTGCACCCCAAGAAGGATGGTCCGCCCCACCCCGACCTTCCGGTAGGTCACGGCCTCCACATCGGCCAGGCTGATGGTCACACCGATGGCGCCCTCGGAGGCGGGGGTGTCGGAGGGAAGCCGGGGGACGAGATTGACGGACAGGGTATTGCCGGAGCGCTCGACCGTCACCGGGATCTCACGGCCGCGCCCGGCCTCGGTGGCTTGCTGCACGTCGGTGAAGCTGCGGACGGGGGCACCGCCGATGCTCAGCAACAGGTCGCCGGCTTGGATGCCCGCCGCTTCCGCCGGGGAGCCGGGGGCCACCGCCTCGATGATGACCGGCCCGGTGGATTCGGGGATGCCGCCGGCGAAGAGGCCGATGTAGATAAGGACCGCCAGGATAACGTTGGAGAAGGGCCCGGCGGCGAAGACGATGAAGCGCTGCCAAGGCTTCTTGGCCGTCAGGCTATCGGGATCGTCGAAGCCCTCTTCCTCTCCCACCATGCGGGTGAAGCCGCCGAAGGGCAGCCAGTTGAGGGTGTACTTGACGCCGCGATGCTCGAAGAGAGTCAGCATTCGGGGGGGATACCCGAAGCCGAACTCGGTCACTCTCACCTTCATCCAGAGAGCGGCGAGGAAGTGTCCGAGCTCGTGGACGAAGACCAGCAGGCTCAGCAGGGGTATGACCGCCAGCCATTCCAGACCGCTGGGCCAGCGCAACAAACTGTCCATAGGCTAGGGTTTCTACCTCCCTTGGTAACTCAGGAATGGCGCCATGTTAGCGTATGGCCTAGGGGGCGGCAAAGGCCCGGCCTGAGCCGAGCCGAGAAGGGGCGAGTTGAGGACGGGGAGTCTCACGCCAAGGCGCAAAGGCGCCGAGGCAAGGGAGATACTGCCGGGCCTTGGCGGGCTATTGCGCCTTACGGCTATTCCTCGGGGAGAACGGCGACCTCGGCGTCTTCTACCAGCTGGGCGAAGCGGTGAGCGTCGTCCAGTTCGCCGACGATCCGGCCGTAGTGCATGGGGATGACGATTCGGGGCCGGATGCGCTTGACGGCGGCGGCGGCCTCCTGCACGTTCATGGTGTAGGTGCCGCCGATCGGTAGGAGGGCGATGTCGGCTTGGATGTCCGCCATCTCCGGGATCAGGTCGGTGTCGCCGGCGTCGTAGATGCGAGTCTCATCCAGGGTGATGACGTACCCCACCCCGGCTTCTCCCTGAGGATGGAACTTCTTCCCGACGTTATAGGCCGGCACCGCCTCGATCTCGATGTCATAGACGGTGAGGGTGTCGCCGGGCTCCACGGCACGGGTATGCTCGGGGTCACGCTCTATCTGGGCCAAGCAGCCCTGAGTGGCCACGACGATGGTATCGGGCTTGACCAGTTTGGCCACGTCCTCGGGGGAGCAATGATCGTGATGATCGTGGGTGATGAGGATGAGGTCGGCCTTGGGCGCTCCCGCCTTGATCTGCCACGGGTCCAGGTAGATGACGCGGTTGCCCGCCTGCACTCGGAAGGTGGCATGCCCCAGCCAGTGTATTCCCGGAAGCAAGCCCTCCAACATTCAGTCCTCCCCGCTGTCCGCGAATGCTCTCAACCTAAGCGTGGGCCAGTCTAGGGCAGAGGCGGACGGTAGTCAAACAGGTTGGAGAAGGGCTTTGGATCGCAAAGGACACGAAAGGGGACGAAGATGTCCTGGTTCGAGTGAGGGCGGAATGGGGCTAGGGTGGCCTGGGGACCGGCGCCCACGGAGGACGCGAGAGAGGGCGGGCGGCTGAAGGCGCCCGCTGAGGGCCTTCGGCCAGGGTAGAGGCCACACGGCTTTCTTGGCCGAAGGTCCTCAGCGGGCGCCTTCAGCCGCCCGCCCTCTCTCGCGTCCTCCGTGGGCGCCGGTCCCCAGGCCACCCTAGCCCCATTCCGCCCTCACTCGAACCAGGACCTCTTCGTC
>JBBQIE010000593.1:0-2410 GCA_038324625.1 Anaerolineae bacterium
AGGTGATGGCGCGACGATTTGATGGCTCTGCCCGCCTCGAGTGGCTAGGATTCGATCCTGCTCCCCTTCAGAGCCGGCCTGTGCAGGCCACGATGTTTGGTGAGAACGAACTATCTCAGTTGTCTGGTGGGAATTGATGGACCGCATCTCAGACCCCGATGTTCGGCTTCTAGCCTCGCTGGCAGGCGCTCTTGAATCGGATTACCTCAGCCCAGAGAATGACCCATGGGGAGGCAGCCCCTTCGCATGGATCCGATC
This sequence comes from Anaerolineae bacterium, assembly GCA_038324625.1. Lineage (GTDB taxonomy): Bacteria > Chloroflexota > Anaerolineae > DRVO01 > DRVO01 > JBBQIE01. The sequence goes on from JBBQIE010000593.1 coordinate 259, forward strand.
TTGTCCGTCAAGGCAAGTCGGGAAGATTGGAGAGCAGCTGGTGTCGGGGTGGTGCGCCGCGAAAGGATTGGACGTAGTCAGAGCCAGTGATTCACAGGCGGATAGGATCATCGGTGGGCTCAGAGTGGAGATCAAGTTCTCTACCCTATGGAAAAGCGGAGTCTATAAGTTCCAGCAGCTCCGTGACCAGGACTACGAATACGCCATATGCCTGGGACTCTCCCCCTTCAGTGCCCACTGTTGGGTGATATCCAAGACATTGCTGAAGAAGCATGTCATAGGCCACACGCCTCAGCACGCTGGAAGGAGTGGTACCGATACCTTCTGGCTTTCTTTTCCAGCCAACCAGGCACCCGAGTGGCTGGACACATGTGGTGGGACGTTGGCACAGGCCTTTCGTGTGTTGGAGGAAGTGACGCATCAGTAAGCTGAGCAGGTCCAGAGGCATGCTGCCGCCCCTCAACCCAATGATCGCATGGAGGAAGGTGGCAACTGCTGGTTCCCGAATCTGGCGTTGGAGCCAAGAGCCCGCTGCGGACGTGCAGTGAAAGTACTATGAAGGTCCTGATTGCCTCCGACACGGAAGAACTGGCCATAATGCCGCGGGAAGCATAGACGATGACACAAACTGGTGAGATCGTGGCCAGGGCGGCGGCCCTGGGCCTGGCCGTGCCCGCCTTCAATGTTCCCTATTTGCCCATGGTGGAACCGGTGGTGAGGGCGGTCCGGGATCAGGACGCCTTCGCTCTGGTGGAGACGGCTCGTTTGGAGTGGATCAAGTTCGAGAGCCGGGGGGCGGCTGCCGTCGCGGAGGAGTTCGCCCGATGGGACGACCCGGACCACGTCCGCCTCCACCTCGACCACATCCCGGTGGTGGATGAGGACGGGAACGCGGTTGACTACCTGCCCCTCATCGAGGAGGCGATCTGCCTGGGCTACCGGTCGGTCATGGTGGACGGCTCCCGGCTGGACCTGGAGGCGAACATCGAGGCCACCCGGCAGGCAGTGGAGTTGGCCCATCGCGAGGGGGTCCCCTGCGAGGCGGAGTTGGGGGCCGTGCTCGGACACGAGGCCGGCCCCCTGCCGCCCTACGAGGAGCTGCTCCGGACCGGCCTCGGCTTCACCGACCTGGAGGAGGCGGCGCGCTTCGTGCGGGAGACCGGTTGCGACTGGCTCTCCGTGGCCATCGGCAACGTCCATGGGGCCGTCTCCGGGGCCCTGAGGGATCGAAAGAAGATCGAGGCCCGGCTCGATCTGGGGCACCTGGAGCGTCTGCGGGCGGCCACGGGGGTGCCGCTGGTGCTCCACGGCGGGTCCGGGGTGCGGCAGGAGGACATGCGGGCGGCAATGCGGCTGGGCATCGCCAAGGTGAACGTGGCCACCGAGATCAGACAGCCATACGAGGCGGCGCTCCGGGAGTCCGGGAGCGTGGCCGAGGCCCAGGCCGCCTGCTACGAGCGCACCTGTTGGCTCATACGCGACTATCTGGGTATGGCCGGGTCGCGGGCGCTGCCGGCGGGTTGAGGCATGCATCGCATTGAAGGGCGTGCGCGTCATCAGTGGGACCCGAGGGAGTCTCACGCAAAGACGCTAAGGCGCCAAGAGTTGGAAAGACCCTTGAGAGCTGTCTCGTGAGATCGCTTCTGTCATGAGGAGATAGCGCTCGCGGGCGCGAGGCGTCGCGGTGGATCGAGTGGCTCCCTCTGAACGACGGCCTTTCGTGTTTTCGTCCCCTTTTTGTCTTGGTTCGTGTGATGTCAGGCGGCAGCGAGGCGGTCTGATGAACATTGAATGAATAGGCGACCCACTGTGCGACCGGACGCCCGCTCCGCCATAAATGGCCGAGCTACGATGAGCGAAGCCCGTCTACACGGGCTGGGACCACTCTCAGCCGACCGAGGGGTCGGCTTTGCGCCACCGTAGCCCCGACCATTCATGGCGGGGCGGCCCCTCACGGACAATGGTCCCGCTGATGCAATATGGGCCGGTTATTTCGTCAATCTTCATCAGACCGCCGCTGAAGGCCTTTGGCCAGGGCAGAGGCCACACGGTTTTCTTGGCCAAAGGCCCTCAGCGGGCGCCTTTAGTCGCCCGCCCTCTCCCACGTCGCCTGCCGGCACTCACCCCAGGGCTACCCCAACCCATTCCATCC
>JBBQIE010000594.1:0-2408 GCA_038324625.1 Anaerolineae bacterium
TAGGACGACCTGGTCGTAGTGTTCCTCGCGAAGCGACCGCAGTAGCTCCCCGATGCGGATGAAGGTCGCGGGGCGCAGTAGAGAGGCGGCTGAATCCATCAGGTGGCGATCGGCGGTGATGAGCCGGTCCACCCAGGGGCAGTGCGAGAGGAGCTGAGCCCCGACTCCGGAGGTGAGGATATCAATCTCCGCCTCGGGGAAGGTCTCTCGTAGGGCGCGGAGAGCGGGGGTGATGGTGAGGACGTCCCCCAGGTCGGCGAGCTTCACTACCAGAAGGCGGCTAGACGCCGGCATAGGCCTCCTCGATCGCCCGCAGAGCCACGGCGGCGCAGGATTCCCAGGTGAAGCGGCAGGACCGCTCCAGACCTCTCCGGGCCAGGTCCTGGGCCAGATCGTCGTTGGTGATGACCTCCCGGATGGCGGCGGCGATCTGCTCTTCAGAGAGAGGATCCACCAGCAGCCCGGCCTCTGCCACCACCTCCGGGAGGGAGGAGGTGGTGGAGGCGATGACCGGGGTGCCGCAGGCCATGGCCTCCAGAGCGGGGATGCCGAAGCCCTCGTAGAGGGAGGGAAGAAGCAGGGCCTCGGCTCCACTTATCAGGCCGGGCAGGTCGGCGTCGGGGACGAAGCCCAAGCGCAACACCCGACCTCCCGAGGTATCGGCGCGCTGGACGATCTGGTCGCTCATCCACCCCACTCCCCCGGCGAGGACAAGCGGAGGTGCTTCCCTCACGGCGGCATGGGCGCTCATGAGCCGGACAAGGTTCTTGCGCGGCTGCAAGGTGCCGACAAAAAGCAGATACCGCTCCGGAAGGTGGTGCTCCTGTCTCACCCGGCGGATTTCGCATAGCGCTTGCGGGATGAAACCGGGGGGAACGCCGGGGTAAGCGACGGAGATGCATTTCGCCGGCACCCCGAGCATCGTCTGTAGGTCTCTCCCGGTGGCCTCCGAATCTACCAGTATCCGGCGGGCGGAGCGGGCATTCCAGAGCGTGGCCAGGCGGAGATAGAGCCGCTGCCGGGGAGGGTGACAGTCGGGGAAGCGAAGATAGCCGAGGTCGTGGATGGTCACCACGGTGGCGCGGGGATGACGCGGCGGGATCACGTGGGCGGGCACAAAAAGAGCCTCCGGGGGATGCAGAAGCATCTCGCCGGACAGGCGAACGTGGGTCCACAGGCGGGGGAAGGGAAGGTCGCGCCAGGCGCAGTTTGGTCGCTTCGCCCACTCCGGCCGGACCAGCCCATTGGCATAGAGGACGAAGCGATGGTCCGAGCCGGCCACGATAGCGGCCAATAGCTCCCGAGAGTAGCGGCCCACCCCGGCGGCCTCGGGGGCGGCACGGCTGGCATCAAGGCCGATGAGCATCGCGTATCACCGTCGGCCGCTGACACCGTGCCAGATGGCTTGCATCAGGCCGAAGAACCCGGTGAGGACGAGGAGCATGGGCCACAGGGTGCGCAGTTGCTGGATGGGGTCCAGGGGCACCACTCCCAGGGAGAAGAGCAGCCCGGTGGAGCCGGTGAGAACCGCTCCCAGGCCGGGCACGGCCAGGGGCCAGGGCGCTCCGGGCGAGGCCACCATGTAACCCAGGCAGGCGCAGCCGGCGATCACCAGGAAGAGAGGCCAAACCTGGGTTAGGAGGCTCCATGGCCAGACGCCGGAAGTGAAGAGGAAGAGGATCAGCCCGTCGCCGGTGGCCATGACCCCCAGGAAGAACTGCCAGGGGCCGCCCCCCACCAGGTACCCGATGAGGAAGCAGATGCCGGCCGTCGCGATCAGAAGCGGCCACATCACCTCGGTGTCGAACCAAGGTAGGGCCATCATTTCCGCCGACATCCACAACCCTAGGGTCATCACCACCAGGGCGGGGGCGACGGCGTCGCCGGCTTTCATTGGGAGGATGGCTTGTTGTGAGGGTCTGCCGCGGCAGGGGTGGGCCGCTCGGCTTTCTCATAGGCGGATATCTGGCTTAGGCGACGGGCGTGGTTGGTCCCCTGGGAGAACTCAGTCTCTAGGAAGGTACGGACCACGTCCGTGGCTAAGCCGATGCCTACCACCCGCTGTCCCAGGCAGAGGACGTTGGCATCGTTGTGCTCGCGGCTCATGCGGGCGGAGTAGCACTCCTGGCAGAGAGCGGCCCGGATTCCCGGCACCTTGTTGGCCGCCATGCTCAGGCCCAGGCCGGAGCCGCACACCAGGATGCCCCGGTCGAACCGGCCGCCGGCCACCCCCTCCGCCACCCGCCAGGCGAACTCCGGATAGTCCACCGAAGTGGAGCCGTCCGCTCCCAGATCGAACACCTCGTGCCCGAGGGCGGCGACCGCCTCCAACAGCTCTCGCTTGAGGCTCGCGCCGGCATGATCGGATGCAAAGCCTATTCGCACCCGTTCTCCTCTAGGGCCCGACT
>JBBQIE010000595.1:0-2396 GCA_038324625.1 Anaerolineae bacterium
GGCGCCTGAGGGCTGGAACCAGCCGACGTCCACAAACGAAAGGACTCGCGCCGGACATGCTCCTTCTGGAAGAGCCGGCACGAGCCCATGGCGATGCTGGAGTTCTCGATTATCATGGCTTGGCTTCCTTGACCCGACAGATACCGGCGACCACATCCATGCGGCCCCGTGACGATCCGTCATATGCTTACCTTACTATCGGCAGAAGCGCCGGAAACCTGAGCGCATCGAGACCCCGAAAGTATCCGAGACCTTCACCGTCTGAAGCCCAGGAGCCGCTCCGCCTCCTCCACCGCGCCGGGCATGAGGCCGATGAGGTCCATCATCTCCTCTTCCGTCCAGGCCAGGGCGTTGATGGCCTCCGGCTCCAGGCCGTAGCGCAGGCCGTCCACCCCCAAGCCGATCCCGGCCATCAGGGCGGCCACGTTGGCCACGTGTACCGCCGCCGTCAGGCCGGGAGCGTGCTCCGCCCCGGCGGGGGAGTGATGGCGGGCCACAGACTCCACCACGTGCTCGGGCAGGTTCCAGTTCTCCACCACGGCGGCGCTGATCTCGGCGTGATGGAACCCAAGCAGCCGGGTCTCCACCTCCGTCCATTCCGCCGGCTCGGCATCCCCCCCGGCGGCATCGGCCCATTCCGGCTCCCCGCAGAGGACCAGGTCGAGCACCACTTTGCCCACATCGTGGAAGAGACCGGCGACGTAGGCCTCCGGGCCGGGGCAGAGGCCCCGGCGGACGGCGATCCACTCGCTGCCCTGGGCCACGGCCACCGAGTGCTTCCAGAGCATGTGCGGCCCCAGCATGTAGGCGGGCAGGGGCTTGGTGAGGGAGGAGCGGGCGGAGAGGCTGATCACCGTCTTCTCCACCGTCTCGTAGCCGAGGAAGGCGATGGCCTCTTCCAGCGAAGCCACCCGCCGGGGCAGCCCGTAGTGGGCCGAGTTCACCATCCGCAGGAAAGTGCCGGTCATCGCCTGGTCCAACGACAGCACCTGGGCCAGGTCGGAGCGGCGGGAGCCGGGGTCGCGAGTCAACTGGAGGGCCCTTCCCAGGGCCTGAGGGAGTGGCTGCAACTGCCGCAAGGCCGCCGGCAGCTTCACCCGCGCCTGACTCACCTCGTGCTGCAGAGCCCCCTGGGCCCCGCCGCTCCCGTTGTCGCCTGGTTCAGCGGCGATGCCCATTCGACCTCTCCAGCGCCCACCGGATCTCCTCAGGAACACGATCGAGCGGCGCTACCTTGTCCGCCAAGCCTGCCTCCACCACGCTTCGGGGCATACCATATATAACGCTGGTGGCCTGGTCCTGGGCGATCACGTAGCCCCCGGCCAGCTTGAGGGCCCGCGCCCCCTCCCGACCGTCATACCCCATGCCGGTCAGGATCACCCCGACGGCCCGCTCTCCGTGGGTGGCCGCGGCGGCGATGAGGGTCACGTCCACTGCCGGGCGGACGTGGTTGACCGGGGGGCCGTCCTCCAGCCGCACCTGGCCCTCCGGGCTCAGGGTCAGGTGCCGGCCCCCCGGCGCCACCAGTACCTCCCCCGTCACCAGGACATCTCCGGCGGCCGCCAGGCGCACCGGCATCTCCGAGCGTAGAGCCAGGCTCTCGGCCAAGACCTGAGTGGAAGTAAGGGGCATGTGCTGCACCACCAATACCCCCGCCGGCAGATCCTTGGGCAGATGGGAGATGACCTCCCGGAGGGCCCCCGGGCCGCCGGTGGAGGCCCCAATCACCACCAACCGGTGCAACGGCCCCCGCCGCACCACTCGGGCCGCGTTGACTGCGGCGAGCGCGGCTACCGGCCCCAGGCCCAGGGCGGCTCGGCGCAGCTTCTCCGCCAGTTCCGCCAAGACCTCGTGCATACCGAAGGACCGCACCGGTCGGGTGACCGTGTCCGCCGCTCCCAACCCTCGGGCCCGCGCCAAGATAGCCTCACCCTCGGGAGTGCGAGGGGCCATGGCCACCACCGCCGACCCCAATCCCAGCACCCGCTTCAGCCCGCCGAAGCCGGGATCGCCCTCCGTGTCCAGCCACAGACTGACCACGTCCGGCCGGAGTTCGGCCACCAGTCCGGCGACCTCCGCTGGGTCCGCCGCCTGGGCCACCACCGCCATGTCCGGTTCCGATCCCAGGTAGCGGACGGTGGTGAAGCGCCCGTAGGCGGAGGTATCGGCCACCAGCACCCGGATCTTACTCAAGGGGCGCTCGCGGGGAACCTAACCCCCGACGCCCAACCTAACCCCCCAGCGGCAGGCGCTGCGAAGCCCGGGGCCAACCTAACCCCCCAGCCCCCTTCCCTGCGAAGGAAGGGGGAGCCAGAACTCCCCTCTCCCATCGCGATGGGAGAGGGGGCTCGGCCATTTGACTGGCCAAATGGCCTGGGTGAGGGCCCTCTCGCCTC
>JBBQIE010000596.1:0-2393 GCA_038324625.1 Anaerolineae bacterium
GACTTCTTCGACACCATGGGCACCGTGATCGGCATCGGGGCCCAGGCCGGCTGGGTGGACAAGCAAGGGAAGATGAAGGGCCTGCGCGAGATCCTCATCGTGGACTCGGTGGCGGCCATGTTCGGCGGCCTCGCCGGCTCCAGCAGCGCCACCACCTACATCGAGAGCGCCGCCGGGGTCGAAGAAGGCGGCCGGAGCGGCCTCACCTCGGTGGTGGTGGGCATCCTCTTCCTGCTGGCGGTCTTCCTCTCCCCTCTGGCCGGGGTGGTCCCCCAGGAGGCCACGGCAGCCGCCCTCATCATCGTCGGCTTCCTGATGGTGCAGCAAATCCGGGAGATCCCCTTCGACAGCGTGGAAGAGGGCGTGCCGGCGCTGTTCACCATCGTCTTCATGCCCTTCGCCTGGAGCATCACCAACGGCATCGCCTGGGGCTTCATCAGCTACGTCTTCCTCAAGGTGGTCATGGGCAAGGCCTCCAAGGTGAACGGGCTCCTCTGGGGCACCGCCATCGCCTTCGTGCTCTACCTGGCCCTCCCCGCCATCGAGAAGATCATTTAGCTCGGCTCCGACCCTCTCCACCGGACCCCAAAGGCCTTTGGGGTCCGGTTGTGGCATAATACTAACCGAGTTAGCTGAGCCGTTAGCCCTATGCCAAGGAGTAGCACCCATGACCCCTAACGATACTCTCCTCGCCGCCGGAGATCTCCTGCCCCGCTTCCGGCTTCCCTCCGCCGGCGGTCAGACCGTCAGCCTGGACGATCTGCGCGGACGCCGGAACCTGGTTCTCTGCCTGGTCGGCACGGCGGAGCAAGGCACCGGTCTCCCCTTCCTGGAGGCCCTGCACGGTCGACAAGCGGACCTGACAGCGGAGAAGGCCCGCGTCCTGGTGATCGCCGTGGCCCCGGAGGCCGAGGCTCGCCGTCGCTTCGGCGACAAGCTGCCGACTTTCACGGTGCTGGCGGATGAGGAAGGAACCCTGCACCGGCAGTATGGGGCCGTCCTTCCCGACGGCCCCTTCCGGCCCCTGGTGCTGATTGCCGATCGCTACACCAAGATCTACGCCCAGTATGCTCCGGCCCCGGAGACACCCTGGCCCACGCCGGACGACGTCCTCGAATGGCTGGCCTTCATCGGGATGCAGTGCCCGGAGTGAGGGGCCCCCGAATGGCCGGCGTAGTTGACGCCGCTGGTATTACAAGTCCCTCTCACTGCCTTGCTCAAACCGTTAGGTTCTGCTGTACTTCCGCCTGATACGATCCCTGATCGGGGTCGAGGTCCGCCGCGGTAAGGTCGCCGTTTTCTTGGACGTTGGAGCTATCCATGCATCCCTCTCCGTCCTCCCCCGCGACTCCCTCCCTCGCCCGTCGCCTTTTCGCCGGCGACGCGACTTGGGTGGTCGTGCTTCTCACGGCCGCCGCCCTGGTCCGGCTGCCCTCACTGGGGAGCGTCCCCCCGGGGCTTCACTTCGACGAAGCCTACAACGCCCTGGACGCTCTAGGAGTCCTTGAAGGCGTGCGTCCGCTCTTTTTCGAGGGGAACTTCGGCCGGGAGCCCCTCTTCATCTACCTGCTCTCCCTGGCTTTCTCCATCCTGCCGCCCACGCCGGCATTGATACGCGGGGTCTCCGCCCTGGCGGGGGTGATGGCCGTCCCTTTGACCTACGGCATCGGCCGGCTGCTCTTCCCCGAGAGTCGCCTGCCCGCCCTCCTGGCCGCTCTCATTCAGACCTTCCTCCCCTGGGACCTGCATTTCTCCCGCTACGGCCTCCGGGTGGAGCTGCTGCCTCTGCTCGGTAACGCCGCCATGTTTTGCCTGCTCCTCGGCCGACGCCGCGGTCGGTCCGCCTGGTACGCCGCCGCCGGGGCCTTCCTGGGCCTGGCCCTCTACGGCTACATGGCCGCCCGGCTCCTGCCCTTCGTGGTGCTGGTCTGGGGAGCCTTGGCATTGCGGGAGGCCGGTCCGGGTCGGCGGAAGCCCCTGTTCCTGAACCTGTGCCTTCTGGCCCTGGTCGCCCTCTTAGTCTTCGTCCCCCTGGGCTCCTACTTCCTGCGGCATCCCGCCGGCTTCGGCAACCGAGCCGGACAGGTCCTGGTGAAAGGGGACCTCGGCGGGAGGCTCTCCGCCGCCACCGAGAACGCCTGGCTCTGGGCCAAGGCCATCGCCGTCGAGGGCGACCTGAACCCCCGCAACAACCAGCCGGGAGCCCCGGCCCTTACCCCCTGGCTGGTGCTCCCGGCGGCGCTGGGGCTCCTGATGGCCCTCCGGCGCCCCCTCGCCGTCAATCGAGGCTTCCTCCTGGCCTGGCTGGGGATCATGCTCCTTCCCAGCATCCTCACCGACTACGCCCCCAGCTTCCAGCGGGCCATCGGAGCCGTGCCCCCGCTCTGTCTTCT
>JBBQIE010000597.1:0-2390 GCA_038324625.1 Anaerolineae bacterium
GCCTACTCCGCCTTCCCCTATCACCTCGCCGACATATACGTGCGTGGCGCGCTGGCCGAGGCCACGGCCTTCATGTGGCCCCCGCTCATTCTGTGGCTGGTCTCCCGGTGCTACGCGAAGCTATCCGGCCCCGGATTGCCAGCCTTGGCCTTGGCGGTAGCCGGGTTCATCTTGACCCACAACCTCACCGCCCTGATGTTCGCCCCGGTCATCGGTCTGTACGTGCTCCTGCTCCTCGGAGTCCCTCGTACCCGGGTCGCCAGGCGGCAGTACCTGGGGATGGCGGCCGCGGCAGCCCTGGGCATCGGCCTGTCCTCGTTCTACTGGTGGCCGGCTCTGGCCGAGGTGCGCTACGTGGTCGCCGGTCAAGCCGCCGGACTGGACGAATTGCTCAGCCTACTTCAGCCCCTTCGAGAGTGGCTCTCTCCCTTCCTCGTCTACCGCTACTACCCCAACCAGGGTGTCGCCGGCCACCACCCTCTGGGGCTGGTGCAGGCAGCGCTGGCCGTGGCCGGGCTGGGCCTTCTCCTCCGGCGATGGCGGGGAAGCAGCCGCCGGACAGGCGCCGCCATGTTCCTCGCCGTTCTCTCATCCATCGTCGTCTTGTTCCTACTGCTGCCGATCTCAGCCGCGATCTGGCGAGAGGCACCCATCCTCCACTACCTGCAGTTCCCCTGGCGTCTGAGCGCCGTTCTCCTGCTTGGCACAGCGGCCGTGGCCGGCGGGCTGGCATCCGTCCCGCGATCGCCGACCGCGGCTTGGGCCTGGTCGGCTGCCGTCGCCGCGGCCATCGTCGCCTCCAGTCTCCTCGGCCTCCGCCTAGAACCCGCTCACCTACCCGAACAGAGCCAAGCTCTCACGGACTCCCAGTTGGGTCCCGAGGGTCTGATCCAGTACGACTTCCAGACCGCCCTCTGGCTCCGCGAGTACGGCGGCGATTGGCTGCTGGAATATCTTCCCATCTGGGCTCTGCCGGAGCGGTCTAGCTTCTTCCTGCCGGCCACCGAAGCCGGAAGCGACTCGGCCTTCCTCACCGCTGGCCGAGTCCAGGTCCTCAGCGATGCCCCGCTGAGGATGCAGCTTCTGACGAACCTTCCCGAGCCGACAGAACTCGTCTTCCACCGCTTCTACTTCCCGGGCTGGCAACTGACCGGGGCATCCGCGCCCATGAAGGTCCATCCCGTCGGGGCCATAGGATTGGCCGGAGCCACCGTCCCGGCCGGGGAAAGCGTCCTCACCCTGAGCCTTGGCCCCACCGGCCCCCGCACCATCGGGGCAATCGTGTCCCTCGGGGCGGTTCTCCTCCTGGTCCTAGGGGCCATCGTCGCCCGCCTGTGGAAGCACCTCGCTGCCGTGGCCCTGATCGCGGCCCTCTTTCTCGGGCTGGTGGGCCTGCGGGCCCGGCTGCATCCCACCACCTTCCGGCCTGCCCCCCTGGAGGCTCAAGTCGGCGACGTGGCCCGGCTGATCGGCTACCGCACCGAGCAGCGCGGCGACAGCCTGGACGTGGTTCTCTACTGGCTGGCCCTGCGGACGCCCGCCGAGGACTACCGGGTCTTCGTCCATGCCGTCAGCGAATCCGGGGCCACCGTGGGCCAGCACGACGGCCAGCCGGGCAACGAGTTCAGCCCCACCACCCGCTGGATGCCGGGCGAGATCCTCACCGATCGTCATACCTTCGCGGTGCCCGCCGAGTCCGTGACCCTCTATGCCGGCATGTACTCCTGGCCGGAGGTCGCTAACCTCCCGGTGTTCCAAGACGGCGTCGAGATTCCCGAACGCCGAGCTCTGCTCGGCCGAGTGGCAGCCCAATGAAGCCGCGCCGATGGCGACTGATCGTGTACGCGCTACTGGTCCTGGGTTTCGGGGTCAGGCTGATCAATCTGGGCGGCCCGGAACTCTGGTTCGACGAGGCCGCCTCCTACTTCATCGCCCGAATGACTTGGCCCGACATTCTCTCCTACGTCAGTCGAGCCCCCTTCGAGCACCCTCCTTTCTACTACCTGGTCTTGAACCCCTTCCTCCAGACCTTCGGGTCCACCGAGTGGGCCCTCCGCTTCCCCTCCGTCATCTTCGGCGCCCTGCTCCTGCCCGCCCTATGGCGGCTGGGCCGGCAGGTTTCCGGGCCGTCCCTGGGGCTGACCACCCTCGCCTTCGCCGCCGTCTCCCCCTTCCTGGTGACCTACTCCCAGGAAGCGCGGATGTATTCCCTACTCCAACTGGAGGGACTCGCAGCTACCTGGCTGCTCATTCGGGCCGCCGGCTCTCGTCGGGCGCTGCCCTGGGCCGCCTACGGGGCCGTCGTGTTCGCCGGGTTGGCCACTCACTACTTCTTCGCCTTCCTCCTTCCCGTCCACGCTCTAGTCCTCTACTTCCAGGGTGCGCGCGAT
>JBBQIE010000598.1:0-2385 GCA_038324625.1 Anaerolineae bacterium
GTCTCTGCGTGAGGTCCCCCTCCGCCTCACCCTGAACTGTCGTGCGCCTTGCCCGCCCATTCCGATAGTCCTATAATCGTGTACAGTTTGCTTTCGCAAGCGCCCAAGGGTTGGAAACGGCCGGGGAGCGCTCAGCCTACCGAAAGGCTGGGGCGCTTCTTTTCTATTGCCGGCCCTCACCGGGGCCCAGCTCAGACACAAACAAGGGTAGGAGACAGGCAGAGGATGGATGAGAAAGTGGACTATCTCACGGACGCCGGACGCGAGCGTCTGGAGAAGGAGCTGCATCATCTCCGCACCGTCCGCCGTGTCGAGGTCGCCGAGCGTATCCGAGAGGCGAAGGCCGAAGGCGATATCAGCGAGAACGCCGGCTACGAGGATGCCAAACACGAGCAGTCCTTCGTCGAGGGACGTATCAGCGAGCTCGAGGCCCTTCTCCAGCGCGCCGTACGCATCCAGGACGAGGCCGGCCCCTCGGGGGGCACGGTGATCCTCGGCTGCCGAGTCACCATCCTCGAGAACGGCGCCGAGCCCGAGACCTATCAGATCGTGGGCTCGGTCGAGGCCGACCCCGCCAATGGCCTCATATCCAACCAATGCCCACTCGGCCAGGCCCTGCTGGGCCGCCGCGTGGGCAGCGAGGCCACGGTCAAGACCCCGGGCGGGCTGATGACGGTACGCATACTGAAGGTTGATTGAACCAGGGAGCGCCCCATGACCGAGCCCGCCGAACGGGAGACGCGACTCGATAGCCTCGCTCCCGACGAACTACGACTGGCCAAACTGGATCGGCTGCGGGCGGAGGGCCTCGATCCCTACCCCCCGCGGGTGAACCGCACCCACACCGCCGCCGCCGCCATCGCTGCCCTGGAGGAGTGGGAGACTCACCCCGAGGGAGAAGCCCCCTCGGTAGCCGTGGCCGGGCGCCTCATGACCGAGCGGGTCATGGGAGGCTCCACCTTCGCCCACTTGGCCGACGGCAGCGGCCGGCTCCAGATCTACCTCCGCAAGAACGTCCTCGGGGAAGCGGCCTACGAGGCCTACCGGCGCGACTTCGACATCGGTGACTTCCTCGCCGTCGAGGGCCAGATGTTCCGCACCCGCACCGGCGAGCCCTCCGTCAACGTGAGCTCGTTGCGGCTGGTGGCCAAGAGCCTGCACCCCCTACCGGACAAGTGGCATGGGTTGACGGACGTGGAGACCCGCTATCGCCATCGCTACGTGGACCTGATCGTCAATGACGAGGTCAAGGAGCTCTTCCGGCTGCGGGCCGCCATCCTCACCGCCCTCCGGGAGTACCTGGACGGCCAGGGCTTCCTGGAAGTGGAGACCCCCATCCTCCAGCCCATCTACGGGGGCGCCGCCGCCCAGCCCTTCGTCACCCACCACAACCAACTGGACCAGGATCTCTTCCTGCGCATCTCTTTCGAGCTCTACCTCAAGCGCCTCATCGTCGGCGGCTACGACCGGGTCTACGAGATCGGGCGGGACTTCCGCAACGAGGGGGTCTCCTACAAGCACAACCCCGAGTTCACTCAGATCGAGTTCTACGAGGCCTACGCCGACTACCAGGACGTCATGCGCCGCACCGAGGAGATGATCTCCTTTCTGGCCGAGAGAGTCCTGGGCACCACCCGCATCAGCTACCAGGGGAACGAAATAGACCTGGCTCCCCCTTGGCAGCGGCGGGACCTGCGCCAGGCCATCCTGGAGGAGACCGGCATCCGTCTAGACGACCACCGTGACATCGAGAGCCTGACGGCGGCCATCCGCGCCATCGGTGGCCGACCGGAGCCCAAGGCCACCCTGGGCAAGCTGGTGGATTACCTCATTGGCAGTTACGTCGAACCCAAGCAGATCCAGCCCACCTTCCTGGTGGACTACCCGGTGGACATCTCCCCGCTAGCCAAGAGACTACCGGGGGACGACCAGTGGGTGGAACGCTTCGAGGGCTTCGTCTCCGGAATGGAACTGTGCAACGCCTTCACCGAGCTCAACGATCCCCTGGAGCAGTTGGAACGCTTCCGGGCTCAGGGGCGCGACTTCGAGGCCGGGGACGAGGAAGCGCACCAAATGGACGAGGACTTCCTCCTGGCCCTCAGCTATGGGATGCCCCCCACCGGCGGCTTCGGCATGGGCATTGACCGCCTGGTCATGCTCTTCACCGACCGGGCCTCCATCCGGGAGGTGCTGCTCTTCCCCCACCTCCGGAGCCGCGACTGACCACAAGGTCGGGGCTGGTTTCCGCGGACACAGAAAGGGCCGCCGAGTCAACTCGGCGGCCCTTTCTGTGTCCGCGGAAACCAGCCCCGACCTTGTGGTCAGTCGCGGCTCCGGAGGTGGGGGAAGAGCAGCACCTCCCGGATGGAGGCCCGGTCGGTGAAG
>JBBQIE010000599.1:0-2376 GCA_038324625.1 Anaerolineae bacterium
TGCGCTGTTGGCGACGCCCTGAACGCCGGTGCCGCCGAGGGAATCTCCGTATACGCCCGATCCGCTGCCATCGTGGACGCCGAGGACGCCGTAGCCGAAGTTATTGGTGGAGGCATTCCTGCCCCACACGCCGGCGTTGAATCCCGCGGGGGCGTTGGAAGAGGCATAACCATAGACTCCGGCGGCAGTTGCTTCCCCCGAGAAGGTGATGCCTTGCACCCCGGGGTCGGTGCCGGTGTGGTCAGCGTGTAGACCGGAGACACCGATCCCGGCACCGGACAGGCCGGAGACACCTACGCCATCGCTGGTGGTGCCGTCAATGGCCGTCTTCAAGGATATGAATAGACCGCTGGGTGCGCCGTTGGAAACGGAGAGGGTAGCTCCTGGTCCCTCTTGAGAGATCACCGCGCCCGGGGCGAGATTGAGGGCGTAGGGGGTGGCGGTGATGGCGGTGCGGGGGGTGAGGGCGGTATAGGGAGCGGCCGGTGTACTAGCTCCGGGACGGACGGCCACTTCCAGCCAGCGGGCTTCACTGGGGAAGGCGTATCTGCCGAAGTCGAGGCTAACGGTGAAGAGGCCGCCGGAGACGGTGGCGTCTTCCACCGGAACCGTGGGGCCTATCTGGGTGCCACCGGAGAGGGAATCGTAGAGCTTGAACTGGAAGTCGTAGGTGCCGCCGGCGGGGACGCCCCCGTCGGACAGCCGGCCCTGGTAGGTGAAGTCGGTGCCGAGGGGAATTATGACCGCGAGTTGGGGATCGGGGGGAGGAAGAAGGCCGGCTTGGGCGGTGGTGGGCGGCTCCTGGGCCATGACCGGGGCGATGCAGATCAAGGCCACCAATAGAGGGAGGGAGAGCAGCTTCAACGCTTGCTTGGCCTGCATGTTCGTCCTCCTGATTGGGATGGAAGGCGGAAGCCGATGGGTACCATCGAGGCCGCGGCCGGCATGGCTATGGGTTATGGGTGACTGATCCAATCCGCTTTGAGGATAGGGAGAGTGGGAGTGGCTGTCAAGGGGAGGTAGGGTATCGGCGACACCTCCAGCAATCGGCGCCGGAGAACTTGGCCCCAGCTGGGGGTTCAGTCTGTCGCTTCTCTCACCCATTCTTGGATGGTGCTCTTGATGGCCCGCCAATCCACATCCCACAGCATCTTGGGCAGACGCTCTCGGTCCGCGTCGGTGAAGTAGGCCAGGCTGTAGAGGTCGTGGCCTATGTCCTGGAGGGAATACCGGGCCTGGTACAGGCGAAGCATCTCCGGCAAGGTAAGGTGCTTGAGCCCCAAGGCATAGACGTCCACGAAGTCCTTCTTGGAGCCGCGCTGGGCGACGGCGGCCAGCTTCATGCAGGCCAGATCATCCAGAGAGGCGATGTGGCAACCATAGTCGGGCCAGAGGAGCGGAGGCTGCAATAAGGGGTAGCGATACTCCAGGAAGCTGAGTCGCACGCCGGAGAGGGCCCCTTGTAGCGGGCCCGGCTCGACCTGGTCGGTGATGAGGGGAATGCCCTCGTCCCGCAACTCCTGAGCCAGGCGCAGGGGGTCGGCCAGGCGTTCGCCGGTGAACCAATCGAGGTCCACGGAGTGGCGATGCCCGAGTTGGAGGGCGATGGCCGTGCCGCCGCCCAGATAGAACTGGTGCCGACTCATGGAAGGGCCAAGCTGCATCAGTATCGCTCTCTGGGCGGCAGTCAGGATCTCGGGATGGAAGGTCATCGCTCCACCCGATCGTCCCAGGTTTGCTGATCTCCGATCCAGGCGTCAACGCGGCGGCGGGGCAGTTCTAGGATGAGCTGCCAGAAGCGGAGTCGGCGGGGCCCAAGGCTCCCACCGCGGTGCTCCTCCAGCCAGCGGCGGATGCCGTCGTCGCCGATAGCGGCGCGCAGCCAGGTGACGGCGTCCCAGTTGCCGGCGGCCAGGATGCGGCCGGTGATGAGGTTCTGGTCCTCCTCCCAGCTGAGGGTCTCGAAGTCGTAGTCCCAGAAGAGCGGGCACAGCCGGGAGGGGAGCTCGATGGTGAGAGAGGGTTCGTGACTCATGCCGGGTGCTCGTGACCGGTAAGGTTTGGGTGACTGCTTCCATTGTAGTGTAGGGGAGGCCGGGGGTAAACCCGATACACGGGGAATCTTAGCTCAAATAGGGTCGAGGGTCTTCTCCACCGGCGATTACCTGCCTATTTCGTCAATATCCATTGTGGCCGGGCGGGCCTCCGGTCGCGCAGTGGGCCGCTTATCTGCTCTGTCTTCATCAGACCGCCGCCTCCCCTGACATCACGCGAACCAGGACACTGCAACCATTATGTGAAGAGTGGAAGGTGCCCCGGTTTGGGGCACCTTCCGCATTCTACACGGTTTCAAGGAGGATCAGTTGCGCACTTTAT
>JBBQIE010000600.1:0-2368 GCA_038324625.1 Anaerolineae bacterium
TTCGGCGTCCTCGCCGTGCTCGGCAATCACGACATCTGGACCGACCCGGCCGGCATTGCCGCCCGCTTGAAGTCCGTGGGCGTCATCGTGCTCCGAGATCGGACGATGGCTCTGGAAGCCGGCGGCGGGAAGCTATGGCTGGTGGGGCTGGACGACCGGGGCTACTCCGGGTATCGAGGGGGCTCGGCGGACCGGTTCCGCTACCGATGGTCGGGCGCGGCTCTGGCGCTGAGCCGGATGCTGCCCTCCATTCCAGACGGAGAAGGGCGGCTTCTATTGGTGCATAACCCGGACTTCACCGAGATGCTGACCCCGGGTCAGGTGGACCTGGCCCTCTGCGGCCACACGCATGGAGGGCAGGTGCGGTTGCCCCTGCTGGGGGCACCGGTGGTGCCCTCTCTGTATGGGCAGCGCTTCGCCGAGGGCCTGGTCCAGGGGAGCAACACCTTGGTCCACGTTACCAGGGGGGTGGGGCTCACCCCGCCGGCAGTCCGGTTCAACTGCCCCCCGGAGGTATCGCTCCTGCGGCTTACCCGTGGATGATGGGCGGGCGGTTTACCGGCAAGACAAGAGCCCCGATCCCGGGGCTCTTGTCGTGCCGACGCGGGGAGGGGGGCGGGGTTAGTATCGGAACACGGCTGCCAGGGTACACTGCTCCGGCATGCCCTCCTGGGCCACCGGGTAGGCGGAGCCCTGGTTCAGGATGGTGCGGACCACGGCGAAGTCTGACAGGTCCTCCACGCCCTCGCCTTCGCCGGATTCCAGGAGTTCTACTTCCCCGGAATCGGGGTCGAAGCGGCCCCAGACGTGGCAGTTGATGGCGAAGAAGAGGGACTCCACTTTGCCGTAGTAGGCGCCGGCGATCACCTGGCGCGGGTCAGCCGAGGCCAGCCCGGTGCCGATCATGGCCTGGTACTTGGCCAGGGCTTCCTCCCGGGCTTTGTCGAAGTCCGGTTCCACCAGGGCCCAGGCCCGTCGGTGCAGCTCCTGAGCGCTCAACTCCTCCGGGTTGCCGGTGACCCCCTCGGCCAAGAGGTGGGGGTAGCTGTTGGCCTCGGCGTAGATGGGCAGTAGGTACTCGACCCCGGCCAATACCAGGGGTATGTTCTGGCCCGCCAGGAGTTCCTGCATCCCCCGGTCTACTATTTGGAAGTAGTGCCGGATGCGACTTTTGGCGTCGTCCTCGACCGCCTGCCCGTGGAAGACAGCAGCACGCTCACCGCGGCGCTGCGAGGTCTGGGTATGCCACTGGAGTTGCCTCTCGATGTTCTCATAGCCGGGGGCCTCGGCCATGCTGCCGGGTAGGCCTTCGACCTCTACCTCGGCCACGGAATCTCGTGAGCCCGCGAGCACCCTCAGAGACTTCTGGCTGAGGGCCAGGATGTAGAAGCGGCCGTCCCCGGTCAGGAAGGGGACCAGCGGCTTGAGGTGACAAGAACCGCTTACGGTCACCAGATCCTCGAAGCGAACCGGCATCCGGTACGCCTGGGTCCCGGCGGGGGATACGAACACCGCCAGGCCATCGCTCTGGTTTCGCCAGAAGTCGTCGTTGGGCAGGAGGGCACTAGCCTCGGCCAGATAGGCACTGGCCTCGGACCGCCTCATACCCTTCTCCATGAGTAGGTCCTGAGCTTTCTGCACCAGGTTCTTGAAGCGGATGGGGTTCTGCTCCGTCTCCGGCCCGGTGCGATGGGTGGGCAGGTAGAGGGAAACGCACCAGCCGGGCTCATGATCCAGCAGAGACTTCAGGTCATCCTTGGTGAATACGTCCATGTTGCCTACTCCTCACAAAAAGTATGGTGGCGTTGGTAAGCCGATGGTGCCACCCACCATCGGCCTGGCCCGCGATGGTGGGTGCTACGGTCCCTTGGGCTTGGTGAGAGCCTCAAAGCCGGAGATGATGTCCAGGAGCTCCTCGGTCACGGCCGTCTGTCGCTGCTGCCGGTATTGGGCCTGGAGTTGATCCAGGCGGTCCTCGATGTTGCCCTCGGCCGCCTGCATGGAGGCGAGCCGGCTGCCGTTCTCGCTGGCCAACGACTCGGCGAAGGCGCGGTAGAGGGCGGCAAAGAGACGCTCGCGGATGAGGGCGGAGAAGAGGCGGTCCCAGTCCATGCTGAAGGTGGGCAGCGAGCGCGAGCGCCAGGGCCGACCGGCCAGCTCTCGCAGTCGGTCTTGGTCCAGGGGCAGGATGGCAACCTCGTAGGGCTGGGAGGAGCCGGGGCCGCGAATGCGATTGTAGAAGAGCATCACCCGGCCGATGTCCTCCTGGAAGTGCCAGCGTTCCACCACCATCACCGCCTCACGGACCACCCGGGCCACGCCGGCCACCGAGGCCGGCAGGCCAAGGTGTTCGTGGTTGGGTACGCAC
>JBBQIE010000601.1:0-2365 GCA_038324625.1 Anaerolineae bacterium
CAGCCTCTCCCACAGCAGGCGCTCGGTCTCCACGTCCAGGGCGCTGGAGAGGTCGTCCAGCACCAGCAACTCCGGCTCCCGCACGAAAGCCCGCGCCGCCGCCGTGCGCTGGCGCTGCCCCCCGGAGAGCTTGACGCCCCGGGGCCCGATGACGGTGTCCAGCCCCTGGGCCAGGGCGGCCACGTCCGGCTCCATCACCGCCAGGCGCAGGGCCCGCTCCCGGTCGGCGCCGGCGTCGGGCAGGCCCAATAGGACGTTGGCCCGGAGAGTGTCGCTGAAGAGGGTGGGGGCCTGGGGCACGTAGGCGGCCCTCGGGGGCTGGAAGAAGGCGCCGCGGTCGGTCACCGGCTCGCCGTTCCAGAGCACCTCGCCGGCGTCGAGGGGCAGCAGGCCCAGGAGGGCCCGCAGCAGGGTGCTCTTGCCGGAGCCCACCCGCCCGGTGAGCACGGTGAGGGAGCCGCCGGCCAGGCTGAAGCTGACGTCCTCGATGCCGTGACCGTTGCCGGGGTGGCGGCAGGTGAGCCCGCGGACCTCCAGACGCTGCAGCCGGTCTTCCGGCCGCCTCTCGGGCCGAACGGCAGCGGGGAAGCGGCCATCCATGTAGACGGGGGCCCGGTCCACGATGGCGGCGGTCTCGCCCTCGGGCATGAGGGCCGCCATCCGGGCTGTGGAGACGTCGGCCTGGCGGTAGACCACCAGCAGATGGGTGAAGAAGCTCACCGAGTCGGTCAGGGGGTCGAGGTAGGAGATGAACAGGGCCAAATCGCCCACGGTGAAGCTCCCCGAGGCCAGGGCGGGGGCGGCTAACAGCAGCACCATCCCTCCCGCCAGCCGGGTGAGGCTGTCGAGGCCCCGAGTGACGGCCTCGCCGGCGAGGGTGTCGCCCAGCGCCGCCCGACGGCGCCTCTCGGAGCGAGCCTCGAACTCCCCCACTGCCGCGACCTCGGCACCGGCCAGCTTGAGGGCCTGCACCCCGCCCAGCATCTCGTTGAGGAAGCCGGCCATCTCCCCGGTGGCCCGCCGGGCGGCCTCCCGGTAGCGGACCAGCCTCTGAGAGAGCACCGTCGCCAGGACGGCGGCCGCCGCCAGGGGCGGCACCACCACCAGGGTGATGGTGGGGTTCACGGCCAACAAGATGCCCAGCATGACCACCAGGCGCACCGCCCGACCGGAGGCGTCCACCCCGTCGTCCGCCGCCAGGTGGGCCAGGGGCTCGACGTCGTCGCGCAGACGGTTGAGGGCATCACCGACCCCGTCCACTCCGGTCATGGGCCCGCCTCCCAGGCGGCGCAGGTAGCCGCGCAGGAGGTTGGCCCGCAGGAGGATGCGGAGGCGCCCGAGGTGGTGGGCATAGACCCAGGCGGCGGGGAAGTCGGTCACGGACCGGCCCAGGCGGATGGCCAGGATGAGGGCGATCCAGGTCCAGACGTTGCTCAGGGTGGCGGGGCCGGCGGCCAGGCGGTCGAGCAGGGCCCGCATGGCCAGGCCGGTGCCGATGGGGACGAAGAAGGCCAACGCCCAGACGCCGGCGGAGGCGGTGTACCACCAGGGGTAGTAGGCGATCAGCTTGAGCGAGGCTCTCCAGGACTTCATGGTCTACTCTCCCAGGTCGGCGTCGAGCCGATCCGGCCCCGTGTGCAGGAGCCGATGGGGGCTGAGGTAGCGCCGGAGCAGGGACTGGGCCCGGCGCTGCCAGGAGGGGACAGGAGATACCTCGGTTGTGGAGTGCATGGCTTCCTCGGGGTCCGCCGATCAGGGAACAGGGCCGGAAGTACACGGCATGGGCGCGGACACGTTCGGCAGTGACCGGGAGGGGGCAACGTTCGACCAGGCACCTTGCCGGTGTCCGGGCGAGGGTTCGCGATCACTGCTCTGGGGGAAGCTTAGCTCACCGACACATCCAGGAAGCCCGGCGCACCGGGCGAGGTGAGGTCAGTGTAGCACGTGACGACGTAGGCGCAAGGGCGGTTTCATAGAGTGCATCTCGAGTTGGGGGCTCGGTCCCAGTGTCAGGCCCAAGCCCGTCATGCTGAATGGAGCGCTCTTCAGCGGAGTGAAGCATCTTGGCTCACGACGGCAAGCTGTTTCGCTGCACTCAACATGACGTGCTGATACCAGGTGGCCGAAGGCCGGGCCCCAGCCTGCCCCGAAAATGGGATATACCCGGTTCATTCGCCCCTTTGACACCCTCGGCGGGGGTTCCTATACTGGCCGACATTATGGACCTGATCCTCGCATTGGACACCGCTACTTCCGTTGCCGGCGTGGCCCTCTGGGCCCCATATCGCCTCTTCGCCGAGGAGACCTGGACCTCCAGCGCCAACCACACGGTGGAGCTGCTCCCCACCGTGGCCCGGATGCTGGC
>JBBQIE010000602.1:0-2364 GCA_038324625.1 Anaerolineae bacterium
CTCACGATTCTGGTACTCACGGATGAAGCAGTCCTTGGCCCGGCTGGTATGAGAGTAGCCCATGATCCAGTTGCTGCCGATGATCATACGCGGCAGCGATACCCCTCCGACCTGAGTGCGCGGGAATCCATCCATCTGCGACTCTCCTCGGGGAATTTGGTTGGCGCCGCCCGCGGTGAGCAGTGCCGGCTCGCGTGTCCCTGCTAGGCCTCAGAGTAGCACTGAGGGCGGCTAAAGGCGAGCCCTGCCGGCCCGCCAGGCCCTTAGGATCGCGAAAGACACGAAAGGGGGCGAAAATGTCCTGGTTCGAGTGATGTCAGGCGGCGGTCTGAAGCCCACCGCGGACACGGCTATGGTCACAACGGAGTTGTGACCATAGCCGTGCCTATTGCTGAGGGCCTTCGGCCAAGGAAGCCGCGTGACTTCATCTCCTGGCCGAAGGCCCTCAGCGGGCGCCTTTAGCCGCCCGCCCTCTCCCGCGTCCTCTGTGGGCGCTGGTCTCCAGGCCACCCTAACCCCATTCTGCCCTCACACGAACCAGGACAGAAAGGGGATGAAAACGCGAAAGGTCGTCGTCAAGGGCGTTGGTTCGAGTTCCCAGCAAGGCATGATGCCCCGGCTGTTTCGACTCCCCCCAGCATCATGGTCGGGCCGGCCTCACCCTCGGAAGGCCTCCCGGTCAATCTCGCTCACTCGATAACCCAGCCCGGTGTCCCCGAAGGTCTCGGTGCTCACCTGGCCATCTACCGGCTGGAAGGTGTGCGGGTGTACCTTAGCCTCCGGCTGGTTCCAGGCCGGGCGGAACTGCCGCGAGTTGGCCTCCACCCCCATCATAGTGTTGGAGCGGGCCGCCAGCCCCACCGAGTGGATGAGCCCCAGGCCGGTGTTGGTCAGGTCCTGGACCATGTAGGGGGCGCCCACCGCCTCGGCCTTGGCCACGCAGAGCACGGCGTGCGAGTGGCACTTGCAGGTCTTGAGGGCGACGCCGGTCCACCCCAACTCTAGGGCCAAGTCGAAGTCGCTGATGGTCATCAGGCTCTCGTCGGCGATGACCGGCTTGAGGGCGGCGATCGGTCGCATGTCGAACCGGTGCCGAGAGAGGTCCCGCTCGGTGGGCTGCTCCACGTATAAGAGCGCCTCGAAAGCCGAAGGCCGCCGCTCCCGGAGCCGGTGCAGGAACTCCACGATGTAGTCCGGCCCCGGGGCCTGCTCGTTCATGTCGGTGGTGAGATGCAACTCGCTGATGCCCTGTTGCCCCTGGACCTCCCGGGCCACCGCCTCTACCGCCAGGGTCCGCTCCAGGTCCCACTGCAAATCCGTCCCCGACAGCTTCACCTTCAGGCAGAACAAGCGGTCCTGCTCGATCCAGGCATCCAGAGAGTTGGGAATGCCGTCCCGCGGGTCGCTCTCCTCTACCTCGCTTCGGAGCAGCTTGTCCGCCCCACCCACCAGGTGGAATACCGGGATCCAGGGCCGGTAAGCGGGCCGTAGGTACTGGGACAGGTACTTGCCCTGGAAGGCCGGCCCTAGGTGATGCTCCAGGTCGCCCATGAACTCGGCACCGTAGCCGGCGTAGGTATCCATGCCGTTGACGTTCCCGAACCCATCGTGGATGGCCGCGTCCAGGGGGGAAAGGGATATCAGGGAGGCCAGGTAGGGCATAGCCTCGTCCAGGCCCACGGCGGCGCAGGCTTTCCGGGAGAGGGCGGCCAACTCGCTTTCCAGGTCGTGGAACACCTCCAGCGGGTGGCCGGAGGGGTGGGTCTCGGTGGCCAAGCGGCAGAACTCCCGCATGAGCTGCACCATGGCCTCGGAGCGGATCTCATCGGTGGCTTCACTAATGGGCCAACTCCAAGCCACCCCGATGGGGATGGCCCCCCAGCCGATGGCCGACCTCCCGGAGCCGTTCTCCAGCCGCACCCGCACGTGGGGGATGAAGCCGCCCCGACGGAGATCCGGCTTGTCGGAGCTCCGGGTGGCGGCCCCGAACTTGAGCGTCGCCCGCGCCGGCGGCATCTCCACCAGGTGCAGTTCCGCCTCCTTGACGGTGATATCGCTCGGTCTCATCTCCCTCTCCTGTGTGGAAGAGATGCTGCTCATGACGTACCCGGTGGGAACCGTAGGGGCGAATCTTGTATTCGCCCGGCCACGGACAGCTCTTCTTCCTCACCTTCTTTGCGCCTTGCCGTCTTTGCGTGAGACCCTGCCCCCGACCGCTCAGACCCGCCCGGCGACTTCGGCCACGATGCTCTTGGCCGCCTGGCCGAGAATCACCAGGTCGGTCGTAGTAGTCACGAAAAGGAATCCCTTCTCCACCCAATAGCCGGGATCGTCGCCCCCGAAGATGCCCGGGATCTTCCCCGC
>JBBQIE010000603.1:0-2357 GCA_038324625.1 Anaerolineae bacterium
GGCCGGGCCCGCATCCTGGCCGCCGAGCTGGAGGGTCTCAACGCCCGCCGGCAGCTCCTCTGCGAGCAGGTGTTCGAGGCGGCCGTGGCCCGAGTCGAGCTTGAGCCGGCCCTCCTGGACGAGGCCGCCCTGGTTATCGAGCACCCCGATTGGCCGGCGGGCGTCATCGGCATCGTCGCCAGCCGGCTGGTGGAGCGCTTCAGCCGCCCCGCCGTCCTCATCGCCACCCCCACGGGGGAGATGGGCCGGGGCTCGGCCCGCTCCATCCCCGGCTGCAACATCACCGAGGCCATCGCCGAGCAGGCCCACCTGCTCACCACCTTTGGCGGGCACCCCATGGCCGCCGGGCTGGGCATCCCCCCGGAAAACGTTCCCGCCTTCCGCCGGGGACTGTCGGCCGCCGTCCGCCGCCGGGTAGGGGAGATTGCCGCCCCCTCCCTGGCCGTGGACGGGTACCTTCCCCTGGCCGACCTCTCCCTGGGCCTGGTGGAGGACCTGGAGCGCCTGGCCCCCTTCGGTCCCGGCAACCCTCCCCTGACCCTGGCCACCTCCGGGCTCACCCTCAAGAGCCACTCTGCTTTGGGTCGCACCGGTGAGCACCGGCAGGTGTACGTCGAGGACGAGGCCGGCACCATCCGTCGGGTGCTCTGGTGGCAGGGCGAGGGCCAGCCCCTGCCCGAGAGCCGCTTCGACCTCGCCTACAGCGTCCGGGCCAGTGACTACCGCGGCCAAAGGGAAGTGCAGATCGAGTGGGTGGACTTCCGCCCCCTGGAGGAGCCAGACGCTCCCGGGATCGCCCAGGCCGACGAGATAGTGGCTTTGGATCTGCGGGCCCATCAGAACCCGGAGGCCCTACTGGCCGACCTCCCCGACCGGGAGCACATCCAAGTGTGGGGCGAGGCAGCTGTCACCGTGCCTGCCGTGGATCGCTATCACCTGGAGAGGTCCTCGCTCCTGGCCATCTGGACCATCCCGCCCGGGCCGGCGGAACTCCGGCAGGCGTTGAAGCAGTCGGCGCCGGAGAAGGTCTATCTCTTCGCCCAGGACCCCGAGTTGGATGAGCCCCAGGCCTTCTTGGGGCGCCTGGCCGGGCTGGTGAAGTTCGCCTTGCGGGAGAGGGATGGCCGCGCCACCGTGGCGGCCCTAGCCGCCGCCACCGCTCAACGGGAGATCACCATCCGCACCGGGCTGGCCTGGCTGGAGGCCAAGGGGATGGTGGAAGCGAAGGAAGAGGAAGGGAGTCTACGGCTGACGTCGGGGGCGGGAAGCGCCGCCCCCGACCTGCCTCAAATCGAGGTGCAACTGCGCCAGTTGCTGCGAGAGACCAAGGCCTGGCGGGAGCACTACCGCACCGCCCCCGTCGGGTCTCTGGTGGACAACCGCTGAGACAACCGCAACCGCGGGTGCATTTCAGTCTGGGGGCGATTCGTGTAGGGGCGCTGCGGAGCTGCGCTTTTTGCGGCGGAGCTGCGCCCTTTCCACGCGGGGGGAGGGCGCAGCTCCGGGCTGAAGTCCTCCGCGGCGCCCCTACCGTTGTCCGCCTCCAACCCCTAACGCCTTCGCCTCTAAACTGAAATGCACCCGTAACCGCTCGCTACCAAGAGGGCCGAGCCCCCGAGCGGCCTCCCCCATGATATTGGGCGTCTTTCAATGAAGTACTCGCGGGTATCCTTACTTTTGCGCCTTAGCGTCTTTGCGTGAGGCTCCCCTCTCCACGACCAGAAACGCTCAGGCCCTGTCCGCGTCCAGCACGCCGCGAACCTTCCGCGCCAGGCCCTCCTCGGTGAAGGGCTTCTGAAGGAAGAACAAACCCTCGTCCCTGACCCCCCGGTGCAGGACGTCGTTGTCCGTGTATCCGGATACGAATAGCACTTTCGTCTCCGGACGCTCCGAGCGCATCCTATCCGCCAGCTCCGTCCCTCCCATCAGAGGCATCACCACGTCGCAGATCAGCAGGTCAATGTCCTGTCGGCACTCCCGCGCCACCCGGAGGGCATCCTCACCGTTCTCCGCCTTCAACACTGAGTACCCCAGCCGGGTGAGCATCCTCACCGTCACCCCTCGCACTGCCGGCTCATCCTCCACCACCAGCACCGTCTCCCAACCACCGGGGAAGTCGCCTCCCTCTATTCGATCCGGCAAGCCCTCCTGGTCCGGGTGGCTGACTCGGGGCAGGTAGACCTTGAAGGTGGTGCCCTTGCCCTCCTCGCTATAGACGAAGATGTTACCCTCGTGCTGCTTCACGATCCCGTACACCGTGGCCAGCCCCAGCCCCGTGCCTTTCCCCACCTCCTTGGTGGTGAAGAAAGGCTCGAACAGGTGCTGGTGAACCTCGCGGTGAACGCGCGCGACGCCAT
>JBBQIE010000604.1:0-2350 GCA_038324625.1 Anaerolineae bacterium
GGGGCGTGGATACCCAGGGAGTGCTTCCCAATGGGACCCCCGAGCAAGTGAAGGACGACGTGAAGCGGAACGTTGAGGCTCTCATGCCCGGTGGGGGCTACGTCTTCAACACCATCCACAACATCCAGTCCGACGTGCCCCCGGAGAACGTCATGGCCATGTGGGAGGCTCTGCAGGAGGTCGGGCGCTACCGGTAAGTGGCGGCAGCTCAGGGTCGGGGGAAGGGAGTCTCACGCAAAGACGCCAAGGCGCAAAGGTAAGGAAAGCTGTTGAGGACTGACCCGTGGGACTCTCCCACCAGACGAAAGGGCCTCGTCAACGACGAGGCCCTTTCGCGTTTTCGCTCCTTTTCGCGTCCTGGTTCGCGTGATGTCAGGCGGCGGTCTGAAGCCCACCGCTGAGGGCCTTCGGCCAAGAAAGCCGCGTGACTCCATCCCCTGGCCGAAGGCCCTCAGCGGGCGCCTTTAGCCGCCCGCCCCTCCCGCCTCGTCTGCCGGCGCTTGTCCCAGGGCCCACTCCAACCCCGTTCTACCCTCACACGAACCAGGACATTTTCGCCCCTTTTCGCGTCCTTCGCGATCCAGACGCCCCAATCCTAAAGGGACATCTCCTTCAGCACCCTGACCCCGTAGTTGCTGAGATAGCCTCGGTAGGGGGCCATGTAGCCCTCGATAGCCTTCTTGATCTCCTCAAGCTTGTCGTCCTCCGTCTCCATCTCCACCACGTACCGGGGCTGGCTGTCGGCCCGATAGACCTTCACCGCCTTCACCCCCGGTATAACGCGCGCCTGACCCATGGCCTGTCGGCCCTCATAACCGTCAATGGCCTCATAGGAATCGAACGAGATCACCAGCTTTGCCATGTGTACGTTACCTCCGTATCTATGCTGGGAGGGGCCATCCCCTCCTCGGTTACCTCAAGGGCGCGCAGCACCGCCCCCAGCAGCATCTCGTCTTGGCCCTCCAGGACCGTCCTGGGGTCGAGCAGCACCGCCTCGTCCTCCACTCGGGCCACCACCGGGGGCCGCCCGATGCGTAGCCGCTTCGCTAGGCGTGAGGGGCTGTCCGATGACAGGGCCAGGACCGTCGTCGGCAGGGTCTGACCGGGCAGGGAGCCCCCACCCACGGCGGCGCGGGAGGACCTCACCTCGCCGACGCCCAGGGCCGCCTGCCATGCCCGGGCTCGGGCCTCGATCTCGGCCAGGGACACCGACATCATGCGCCAGACCGGTAGTGACCCCCGCTCCCGCCCCATCCGGTACTGCTGCAGGGTGGCCTGGAGCGCGGCCAGGGTGAGCTTGTCCACCCGGAGGGCCCGCATGAGGGGGTGCCGCCGGAGGGGCTCCAGGTAGGGCTCGGACCCTACGATCAGCCCCGCTTGAGGCCCGCCCAGGAGCTTGTCCCCACTGAAACTTACGATGTCGGCCCCGGCCTGGAGACACTCCTGGACGGTGGGCTCGTGGGCCACCCCCAGCTCAGCTGTGTCCCGGAGGGCGCCGCTGCCGACATCGGCGAAGAACCCGACGCCCGCCTCGTGGGCCGCCCTCGCCAACTCCTCCAGGCCGGGCTCGTGGACGAATCCCCCTTGGTAGAAGTTGCTCCGATGTACGTACATGAAGAGGGCGGTGTGATCGCCTGCGGCTCGGGTGTAGTCCTCCACGTAGGTGCGGTTGGTGGTGCCCACCTCCACCAGCCGGGCCCCGCTTTGGGCCATTACCTCAGGGATGCGGAAGCCCCCGCCGATCTCCACCAGTTGGCCGCGGGAGATGACCACCTCCCGCCCCTGGGCCAGGGCGGCCAGCACCAGCAGCACGGCGGCGGCGTTGTTGTTCACCACCAGGGCCGACTCCGCCCCGGTGACCGCCCGCAGCTCCGACTGGGCGTGCAGATAGCGGGAGCCGCGCCTGCCCTCCTCCAAATCGTACTCCAGGTTGCTGTACCCCCCGGCCACCGAGGCCATCGCCTCCAGGGCGACCCGGCTCAGGGGAGCCCGGCCCAGGTTGGTGTGGAGGATGACTCCCGAGGCGTTGATCACCGGGACCAGGGAGGGATCGAGCAGCCCGGAGAGGGACCGAGTCACTTCCTCCTCCCAGTCGGTGGGCGCCACTCTGCCGGAGAGGATGGACTCGCGGGCCCGCTCCGCCGCTCGGCGCGCCCCCTGGACCACCAGATCGTGCCCCCAGCGGGCGACGAGAGCGCTCACCGCCGGCAGGGCCAGGAGGACGGAGACGCTGGGTATGTCCCGCATGGGGTTGGGGTCGCGGCTCATGATGTCACCAATAGGCAGCAGTGCTAAGAAGATAGCCGGACCGAGCCAGGCCGTCAAGGACGATCTCGGAGTGGGAGGCGGT